>JAKJFL010000023.1:0-14022 GCA_022704935.1 Candidatus Rifleibacteriota bacterium | reverse complement strand
CCCTCGACGGCTCCTGGGACAACCGCGGTTACGTCACTTCCGATGAAGAGCTGGAATGGCGCCGCAATGCGGAAGCGGCCCTGCGGCTGTTTTTTTCGAAGATCGAAGTCGCGTTTCCGAACACTCATGAGGTCGACATGTTTTTCAAGGTCGATCTGTTCGGTTCGGAATACTCGGGAAAATTCGACCGTGTCGACATTCTGCCCGACGGCACCTACGGCATCGTCGATTACAAGACCGGCAAACCACCGCTGGGCGGCCAGGCCGAGCTGGAAGCGAACGTCACCCTGAACCTGCTGTTCCACGTCGCCGACATCATCTGGCCCGGCAAGGTCCAGACCATCACCCACCATTTCCTGCGCGACGGGTCGTCCCTGACCGTTCGGCGCAGCGACGACCGCATGGCGCTCGCGAAGAAAGCCTATCTCGATGTCGGGGAAGGGATCTACCAGAGCCGCTTCGAGCCCGTCAGATCATCGGCCTGCCCGTGGTGCGAGCATCAGGAGATATGCCCCGTCGGAAGGATTCCGGCGCTGACGGCATCCAAGGTCCGCGCTTTCCTCGATTGCCCGCATAAATATGCTTCGATATATGTTACGCGCACCGCCGCGAAGACGGACGAGGCTCCGTCAGTCGATCTCGCGTTCGATCGTTCTCTGCACGATGCGCTGACGGCGCTGCACCGCGACTATCGGCCCGGACACGAGACAGAGCCGGCCGCCTTCGCCCTGAACGCCTTCTACAAGGCGATCCCCTCCGTTTTCGCGGAAGACTCCGTGCTGTCGATGAAAGAAGCCGGCCGTGAGATGCTGATCCGCTACTGCGCCCAGGACTACGTTGCGAGCCATACCCGCAT
Source organism: Candidatus Rifleibacteriota bacterium (assembly GCA_022704935.1). Lineage (GTDB taxonomy): Bacteria > Muiribacteriota > Ozemobacteria > Ozemobacterales > Ozemobacteraceae > MWAR01. Next base: position 13,166 of record JAKJFL010000023.1, on the reverse strand, counting down.
GATCAACGAGTTCCTCAGCGTCCTGACCGACCGGTACGAGTATCAGGCAACGATCGACCGTATCGACGGCGACGCGGCAGGCAACCTCGAATTGATCGATTACAAGACGGGAAAGCGCGTGCTCGACGAGTCGGACATGCGCCAGGACCCGATCATTGCCATCACCTGCGCGGCCGCCGCACGGCGATGGCCCGGCAAGGCGAAAAAATTCTCTCTGCTTTATTTAAGAACCGGCAGACGCGTCACGATCGACATCGATGAAGCAGTCGTCGCGCGGGGCAACTCCCTCATCGACGAGATCGCCGACCGCATCAGAAACCGCCAGTTCGAGGCCCTCGGCGGCCCATCCTGCGCCTCCTGCCGGGCCAGCGGAACATGCCATGGCGAGCGCATCTCCATCTCGATGGCGAAGCTCCAGACGATGCGCGAGTGCCCGAAGCGATTCAAGTTCAGATACATCGACAAAGCACCGGTTCCCGAGCGGGAGCGCCCCGCACTCACCTTCAGCCAGCTGCTGCGCGAGACTCTCCGCGAATTCTGCCTTTCCGGAAAACCCGCCGCCCTTGCCGACCTCGAGGCGATGTTCGACACCAGGCTCGCCTCGTCAGAGAACCTTTCGGCAGCGGCCCGGATCCAGCTCCGCGATCAGAGTCGAAAAGCCCTCGCCGCCTTCCATGCCTCATGCGGGGGGACGCCTCCCCGTTCCAAGCACATCGGTTTTCAGGCCCGTGCGAACATCGACGGGTTCCTTCTCACGGCCAACTTCGACCGCGTCGACGTCTTGCCGAACGGCACGTATAATATCATTATCTATAAGACCGGAAAACGCGCCCCGACCGCGCACGAGACCGCGACCGACATTTCCGGCATTCTCGCCTGGGCCGTCGCGGACGGGAACTGGCCGGGCAAGATCGCCCAGGTCACGCACCAGTATCTGATGACCGGAGACACCGTCGCGTTCACCGCTTCCGACCGGGACCTCGAGAAACTCAAGCTCGCGATCGGTGAGTTCCATGAGGCGGCTTCGTCGGAAAGCTTCGAGGGCAACCGCAATCCGCTCTGTCCCTCGTGCGACTACGTCGAGAGCTGCGAGGACGCCAAACGTCTGCTGCTGTCGCCGAGCAAGATCAACAGTTTCACCTCCTGCGGGCTGAAATATCGCATGAACTATATCGACCGCGTCCCGCGCGAGCCCCGGCCCACCCCGCACTTGTCATTCGATCGCACGGTGCATTACGCGCTCCGCGAGTACCACGAGACGAGCCTCGGCGCCAAGCCATCCACCAGCCCGTTCCGCGGCCTGATCGCGAAATACTGGACCGGCGAGGGCTTCACGGACTGGGACGAGGAGCAGATGTTCCGGGCCCGGGCCGTGCTGATGCTCGACGCGTATTTCGAGGCGCTGACGGGAGCCGAGAACCCGGTGATGTTCGAGACCTCCGCCCGATGGACGCTCGACGGCATGGACCTCGTCGTCCAGATCGACCGCATCGACGAACTTCCCGACGGAAAATTCGAGATCATCGACTACAAGACCGGCAAGAAGATGCTCGACGAGCGCGTGCTGGCCGACGACATGGGGGTCATGAACCTGTTCATGGCCGCGAACCAGCGATGGCCCGGCCGCGTCGCGAAGGCCTCCTATCACTACATGGCGGTGAACAAGCGCGTCAGCATCTCGCCGACCGAAGCCGAGATCGCGGCCCACGCCGGCCGCATCCGCAAGCTCGCCGCCGAGATCGGCAAGGGCGAATTCGAGCCGAAGAAGGGCGCGCTGTGCAACTACTGCGAGTTCTACGGCCCCTGCCCCGAGTGGAAGGTGAAGCCCTACGTCGTCGCCGGCGAAACGCCCGAGGTGTTCCGCAAGCGCATCAGGCTCAGCTACTCGAAGATGGGCCTCTACGAGAACTGCCCGCGCGCCTACGGCAAACTCTACATCCAGCGCATCCCGCCGAAGCCGCAGCCGTTCTTCAGCTTCGGCACGACGATCCACGAGACGTTCGAGAATATCTACGACCCCGCCCATCCGATCGAGAAGCCGAGCCTGGAAGAGGTTTTGCGGATTTTCGAGGAGGTGCGGATGACGCATCGCGAGGGCTATGGAAACGCCGAAGCCGAGGAGAAATACCGCCAGGACGGCATCCGCCAGCTCAAGATGTATTACGAGCGCTTTATCAGGAACTGCGAGTTTCGACCGGCCCACTCGATCGAGGATTATTTCGAGATTCCATGCGGTAAATACGCCGTCATGACCGGCTTCATCGACCGCATCGACCGCCTGCCCGATGGCACCTACGAGATCCTCGACTACAAGACCGAGCCGACGATGCGCTCACAGGAAGAGGTCGACAAGGACAAGCAGCTCAGCATCTACTACTGGGCCTGCGAGGACACGATGAATCTCCGCATCAGCAAGCTGTCGCTGTTCATGCTCGACCACGACGCGAAAATCGAGACGACCCGCACCCGTGACAGCATCAAGAAAGTCGTCGAGCACGTCGACGAGATCGCGTGGCGCATGATCAACGAAAAAGAGTTCAAGCCGAAGAAGAACAAATACTGCAAGAGCTGCGACCACCTGCACGACTGCCCGCTCAAGGACGAGATCATGGCCGACCAGAACCTGATCTCGATGAAGAAATTCTGAGTCAGCCGACCCGCACAAGGCGGGAAGCAGGCCGTCGGCCACCGGTTGGCGCAGTTCAGACGGCCCCGTCGCGTTCCACCCAGTCGCGCCGGCGGCGTTTTCCGTAACGCCATAGGCCGACAAGGGCGACGAAGATCAGGTAGGCGGAGAGCAGGTAGATGCCGGTGAAATCCTGGTGCCGCATCAGCTCGGGAACGCTTACGTCGAGCGTGAGTATGTAGAGCGGAGCCAGCGCGAGGCAGACGCCGCCGCCGAGAATCAGGAGGCTGATCTTCAGCATGCGCGAGGGATGGCGCTCGGTGTGCATTTTCCGCGAGAGAATCGGGAAATTATCGCGGGACATCATCGATTCGACATCGCCCGGATGTATCTTCTGATGGACATTGTGCGCGGTATGCGCGCGTGATCTCGGATTTCTCATCCGCTCGGCACCTCTCTCGTAAAACATTTTTCCATATTACATGCAATATTCACCAGGCGAACAGATACGAACTGCCCGCCGGAAGTTCGCTTATTAGAACCCGCTCACGCAAGGGCAGGAAGGTCTCTGCCGCGCCGGACGGCACCAGGTTCTCGAGCCGCGGAAGATCCACCGGCAGCCATTCGGAAAGGTCAATGTTCGTCTCATGGGCCTTCTCGAGATCGCGGTTGAGGACGAACAGGACGTGCTGGCCGCCGCCGCGCCGGATGAACGCGATGATATCCTCGTGGCCAGTCCGGAGAGGGACGAATGAATTCGAGTCTGTCGAGCCGATCGCATCGTCCCATTTCGCCCGGATATCCAGGACGGTCCGGGTGAAGTCGAGCATCGCGGTCGCGCCGTCCCAGTTGAGGGCCGCCATGTCGAACAGCGGAAGCGGTTTGCCCCTGTAGAACGCGAGATCCTTGTCGGTGAAATCGAGGCCGGTGTTGACCGGCCACGTTTCACCCAGTTCGAATCCGGCATGGACGAACGGGATCGAGCGGGGCAACAGAACGTTGAGCAGGAACGCATACCGCGCATAGGCCTCCCCGCCGGGGCGGGCCGCAGCTCGCGGCGTGTTGTGGTTTTCGACGGCGGCAAACCAGGAGAGCGGCACCCCGCGCCTGCCGACGTGATCGAGCAGGCCGTAGAGCCCATCTCGTTTGTATTCCACCCACCAGGCGTATCCGACGACAGCGTTGTAGCCCGCCTTCACGCTGCTCTCCTCGATCGAGAAGTTCTCGGAAAGGAAGGCGAAATTCGGATCGATCTTCCGCGCCGTGTCGACGATTTCGCGCATGAGGCTGACTGGGACGGCATGTCCCATGTCCACCATGACGCCGTCGATGCCGAATTCTCTCTGATAATGCGGAACGAGGTCGCGGATCTTGTCCCACAGCGCCCGGTTCGCCATCTCGTCGCGAGCCAACGCCTTGTCATACATGCGAATTGTATTATATGCAATATAATTGAACCGCGGATGATGCTGATCCTCGTCGCGATACATCTTCAGGTAGGTGACGTCGCCCCACGGCGGCTGGTTGTCGTCCGGCGGCCAGTCCGCAAACGCGCCCGGGATGCGCACTTCGACGTCCTGCCCGGTCGCGGGGTCGAGACCGACGGCGCGGAACTGGCCGTGGTCGTTCAGATGCACAGTTCCCGGCTCCGGCGCGAGCTTAAAAAAGCCCCGATACGATGAGGGCGGCGGGGGAAGCTCGTGGAAGTCGTTCCGGTCGACTTTGTCCTTGATGACCGCCAGTTCCTCGGCCGAAAAGACCGGGTTGCCGTAGGTCGCCTTCGCTTTCTCGATGTCCGTCTCGCCCGGCATGCGGTCCTGCACGGTGGCGTCGATCCAGTAGAACCAGTCGGGGTGTTCGGCGATCCAGTCGCCGTCCTTGCTGGCCGTCCGAAAGACGAACTCGAAGATGACCCGCATGCCGAGCATGTGGCAGGCCTCGACGAACGCCCGGCACTGGTCGTCGACCGACATAGGGACGAGCGGGTCGGCCTGCCGCTCCTCGAGCCGGTAGGCATTCTTGATCGCGTAGGGAGAGCCGAGAACGCCCTTGTTGCCGTCATGTCCGATCGAAGTGACCGGCAGCAGATGAATGGTCGTACAGCCGAGCCTGCGGATGTGGCCCAGAAGCGCGATCGATTTCAGGAATGTTCCGGATTCGCGTATTCCGGCTGCGTTCAAGGTCGGGTCTTTCCCGTCACCGCCGAGCTTTCCATCGCGATCATGATCATACGCGGTCGCGAACCGCACCATGAGGTTGTAGATTTTCTCGCCGCAGATCCAGTTTCCACCGTCGCCGCCGGAAATCTGGCCATTGAGGGAGCGCGTCGGATCGAGACGAGCGTCCTTCGCATATTCGATCGCCCGCAGATGCTCCAGGAACCATCGGGCCTGGTTGACGCCCTTCGGCTTCGCAATCTCGGAAGCCGCGGAACCGACCGGTGTCCAGAGAGAAGGCACAAAATACGCCTCGTTTCCAGATGTCGTTGCGATGCGCTCGAGCTGGGACTTGAGTTCCGCGAAGGCCGATGGGCGTGATGACGACGTCATGTTGTGATCTCCGGCGTGGGCATGGAATGGATTTACACGAAGGCGTCATGACGGATGTCCGTCATACGCGGTGCATGGTAACACAAGGCCGGGCAAATGTACAGCGGCCGCCCGGCAAACAGGATTCTGACGCAAGTCCAGGCATGATCCGTCTGCGTCAGCCGTTCAGCAGATGCTCGAGGAAATAGGGAAGCTGCTTTTTCCACCAGGGCCAGTCGTGGTGCACGTCATGGCCCCAGAAATCGACCCAGGCCGGAATACCCTTGGCGTCGAGAGCGGCCTTCAATTCGCGGGTATCAGGCAACGCCTCGTTTTCCCAGGCACCCTGGCCGACGCAGACCATGATGCGGGTCTTCTTCAACCGTTCGAGGTGACCGTATTCATTCAGGTTCGGCAAGTAGTCGAGCGGCGAGTTGCGGTACACGACGTCGTCCATGTAGTCCCCGATCAGGTGCCGCAGGCGGTAGATGCCGCTCAACGCGATGGTGCCGCAAAAAACGTCTGGATGCCGTAGCAGAAAGTTGACCGAATGATATGCGCCCATACTGCAGCCGATGGTCGTGATGCCCGTCTTGCCGTGCATGTGGTCGTTAATGAACGGCACGATCTCTTCGACGATGTAGGCATCGTAATCTTCGTGGCGCTGGGCCCGCTTCGCGATGTCCCAGTCCTGGCTGAGCCAGGTCTGGTTGTCGAGACTGCCGACCGTGAACAGCTTGATCGCGCCGCCATCGATGTATGGCCTGAGCAGCTCCGTCATACCGAAGTCTTCGAATTCGTAAAATGTGCCCCCAGCACAAGGGAAAACCAGGATCGGCCGGCCCCAATGTCCGTAGACTTTCAGTTCCATCTCGTGGCCGATGCGGTTGCTGTACCACTTTCGATACTCGATATGCACGCGTTCCATCCTCCGCAGATTCAGTCTCGATCACTTGTATCACATCCGGGAAGGATCCCTTCCCATCTTTTTCACCCGCACGTCCCCCTTATCGGCTGCCGAACTGACTTCGCTTACGTCATCTCACGAATGCCGTGACTCTTCATCATCCCCCAGTCCAGTCCGGTACCCGAACACAGCTTGGTTCGCAATCCGTGGCAAAAAAAAATCCCGGGGAACGTCGGTCGGTTCCCCGGGATGCTCATCACATCAGATACCCGCTCATTCGCACTCGCGAGCCTGGTAGTGGGTATGCAGCAGCTTGTGGGACATTTCGCCGCAGGGCTTGCCCAGGAACTCCGCATACAGCTTCTTGATCGAGGGGTTGTCGTGCGACTTGCGGATCTTGCTGTTCTTGTCGTCGCGGTAGATGGCTTCCATGCGCTTGTCCAGGATGGAGGAGTCACCCTTGGTGAAGGGCTGGCCGCCGCCGTTCAAGCAACCGCCGGGACAGGCCATGATCTCGATGATGTGGTAGTTGGCCTGGCCTTTCCGGATCTTCTCGAGCAGTTTGCGGGCATTTCCGAGCCCCGAGGCGATGGCGGCGCGGATTTCGAGATCGCCGATCTTCACCGTGGCCTCCTTGATGCCTTCGAGGCCGCGAACGGCGGAGAAGTCGATCTGCTGCAGGTCCTGACCGGTCACCCAGTCGGCCGCCGTGCGCAGGGCCGCTTCGAGAACGCCGCCCGAAGAACCGAAGATGACGGCGGCGCCGGTCGATTCGCCCAGGGGATCGTCATACGGAGAATCTTCGAGGTGATCGAAGGCAATGCCGGCTTCCTTGATCATCGAGGCGAGTTCCCGGGTCGAGATGACGATATCGACGTCGCGAACGCCGCTTGCATGGAACTCTTCGCGCGAGGCTTCGTATTTCTTCGCCAAGCAGGGCATGACCGAGACGACGATCATGTCTTCGGGCTTCACGCCGATTTTCTTCGCGTAGTAGGTCTTCGCGATGGCGCCGAACATCTGCTGCGGAGACTTACAGGTGGACGGGATGTGCATCAGGTCCTTGAACTGGTGCTCGAAGAACTTGACCCAACCGGGGCAGCAGGAGGTGAGAATCGGGAGATTCTTGTTTTCCTTCAGGCGGGCGATGAACTCGGTGGTTTCCTCCATGATCGTGAGGTCGGCCGAGAAATCGGTGTCGAAGACCTTATGGAAGCCCATCATGCGAAGAGCGGTCACCATCTTGCCCGTGGAGATCGAGCCCGGAGGCAGTCCAAACTCCTCGCCGAGAGCGACGCGCACGGCCGGAGCGGTCTGGACGACGACGGTCTTTCCGCTGTTGATCGCATTCCAGGCCTTGTAGGTGTGATCGACTTCGGTGAGGGCGCCGGTCGGGCAGGAGGCGACGCAGCGACCGCAGTTGGTGCATTTGGTCTCTGCGAGCGGCCGCAGATCGGCCGGGCCGACGACGGCGGTGAAGCCGCGCCCGATGCCGGAGAGGATGCCGACGGTCTCGACTTCGTTACAGGCGACTTCGCAGCGACGGCACATGATGCACTTGTTCGGATCGCGAACGATCGCCTCGCTGGAGATGTCGATATCGTGCTTGGCCATCTCGCCTTCGTATTTGATGCGGTGCAGGCCCATCTGGGCGGCGAGATCCTGGAGCTGGCAGTCGCCGCTCTTCTCGCAGGTCAGACAATCCTTGGGGTGGTTCGAAAGCAGCAGATCGAGCATCGTGCGGCGGGCGTTGATGACGCGCATGCTCGAGGTGACGACCTTCATGCCTTCGGTGGCGGGGGTGCAGCAGGAGGGGGCGAGGTTCGGCCGACCGTCGATCTCGACGACGCAGACGCGGCACGAGCCGGTTTTCGACTCGACCGAGCAGGGGCCGTAGCTCTTGAAGTGACACAGCGTCGGGATGTCGATGCCAATTTTGTGAGCCGCGTCCAGAACGGTCTCGCCTTCATTCACCTGGACGGGAATTCCATTGATAGTCAGATTGATCATGATGTTCGATTCTCCTGAGTCAGCTCATTTGCGGTCAACGGCGTGGAATTTGCAGACAGAGTGGCAGACGCCGCACTTGATGCACACGTTCTGATCGATCACATGCTTCTTCTTCGGCTGGCCCGTGATGCAGCCCGCCGGGCAGTTGCGCGCGCACATGGTGCAACCGACGCAGCTGTCGTTGATTTCGTATTTCAGAAGCTTCGTGCAGACACCGGCTTCACAGCGTTTTTCGTTGATATGAGCCAGATACTCGTGCTCGAACTGGGCAATGGTCGAGAGAACGGGATTCGGCGAGGTCTGACCGAGTCCGCACAGCGCCGTATCCTTGATCGTGACGCTGAGATCCTTGAGGTCTTTCAGGGTCTGCATTGTTCCGCGGCCTTCGCAGATCTTGGTGAGCATCTCGAACAGACGCTTGTTGCCAATGCGACAGGGCGTGCATTTTCCGCAGGATTCATCGAGGGTGAACTCGAGGAAGAACTTCGCCACGTTGACCATGCAGTCGTCTTCGTCCATGACGATCATGCCGCCGGAACCCATCATCGATCCGAGCCGCTTGAGCGACTCGTAGTCGATCTCGGTGTCGAGCTGGTCGGCTTTGATGCAGCCGCCCGACGGACCGCCGGTCTGGACCGCCTTGAACTTGCGATCGTTCATGATGCCGCCGCCGACGCCGAAGATGATGTCGCGAAGGGGGGTGCCCATCGGAACCTCGACCAGGCCGACCTTCTTGATCTTGCCGGCCAGGGCGAACACCTTGGTGCCCGGGGAACCGGCGGTGCCGATCTTCCTGAACCAGGCGGCGCCGTTTCTGATGATGGCGCAAACGTTGGCGTAGGTTTCGACGTTGTTCACGATGGTCGGCTTCTTCCAGAGGCCTTCCACGGCCGGGAACGGCGGTTTGAAGGTCGGCTCGCCGCGCTTGCCTTCGATCGAGTGGATGAGGGCCGTCTCTTCGCCGCAGACGAACGCGCCAGCGCCGTATTTGATCATGATGTCGAAGTTGAACGAGCTGCCCAGGATCTTCTTGCCGAGCAGACCGAGCTTCTTCGCCTGCTCGATCGCGATCTCGAGGCGCTTCACCGCGAGAGGATACTCGGCCCGGATGTAGATGATGCCGGTCTCAGAGCCGACCGCGAAGCCGGCGATGGCCATCGCTTCGAGAACGGAGTGCGGATCGCCCTCGAGGACGGCGCGGTCCATGAACGCACCCGGATCGCCTTCGTCGGCATTGCAGAGAATATATTTCTGGTCATTTTTCTGCGCCGCGGCGAACGCCCATTTCTTGCCGGTGGGGAAGCCGCCGCCGCCGCGTCCGCGGAGACCGGATTCGGTGACGACGTCGACGACCTGCTTGGGGGTCATCTCGTGAAGCACCTTCGCGAGCGCCTGGTAGCCCTTCACAGCAATATACTGGTTGATATCTTCAGGATTGATCTTGCCGGTGTTGCGCAGGACGATGCGGGCCTGAAGCCTGTCGGGGGTCGCCGTCTCGTTTTCCTCGGGGTAGAACCAGGTTCGCTTGACGATTTCGCAGCTGGCGGCCTCGATCCCCTTGCCGGCGGTCTCGACGATCGCGGCGGCCTGGTCGATCTTCACGTGGCCATAAATGACGGACTTTCCGGTTCCGTTGAAAATCACTTCGATCGAGGGCTCGCTGTGGCAGAGGCCCATGCAGCCGACTTCGACGACGTCGATATCGGCCTTGCGGTTGGCGATCTCGGTCATGATCTGATCGGCGATCGGTCGGGTCCCGGCGGCGAGACCACAGGTGCCGAGCGAAACGAGAATCGTGGCACCGCTTTTCCTCGCCTGGGCGTGGAGTTTTTCAGCGTGGGCATTCAATGCGGCATGTGTGTCTATCATGGCTGGCTCCCCTTACTTGCACTCGTTGATGATTTCGGGAACCATCTTCGTCGTCACGTTCCCGTAAACCTTGTCGTTCAGCATCACGACCGGGGCCATCGAACAGGCGCCGACGCATCGGAGGCTGGTGAGCGAGAACTTGCCGTCGGCGCTGGTGTCGCCGAGCTTGAGGCCGAGATACCGCTGGAACTCCTCGACCAGCTTGCCGGCGCCCTTCACGAAGCAGGCGGTTCCCGTGCAGATATTGATCTTGTATTTGCCGACCGGCTCGTCCGTGAAGTAGGAGTAAAAACTGATGACCCCGTTCACTTCGGCCAGGTGAAGACCCAGCCTGTTGCCGACGTGGAGCTGGACCTCACGCGGCAGGTATGTGAAAATACCCTGGGCCTTGTGCAGGCACTGAATCAAAAAGCCGCGGTTTTTCTCGCGGTCTTCGGTGAGGCCGAGACCATCGATGTACCGGTCAAGCTCTGCAGCCTTTTCCGGATACTGCTTGATCAGATTGAACTGTGGATTCGATGAACAGGACATCTCGTTTCTCCTTCGCGCTGCCGTTGTTCTGTGTTCTGAGCGACTTGCGGCCGCTCTGACAAACCATCATTCCATGATTTCCTTGTGAATACAGATTTGTGACGCATGGAACAAACAAAAAAAGGGGTATCACAAGCCTTGTATTCAACTTCAGCTTTTTGGTATGTGAAACATTACACGAAGTGTCGGGACAAGGCAACCTATATTTTCTATTTTCTGGCCGATCCGATTCTTTTCTGGAAGCGAAAGCGCCGCAGTCTGAAGTTTCATCCGTTCACGCACCTCTTCCCCTTGTCGATTCCGGCATGACAAAAGCCGACATCGCGTTCCCGCTCGTGCCGATCCTATCGTGGAAGCGCGAGACTCCCTCCTTACGACAAGCACAGGGCGAACGGAGGGTTTTCATTCGGTTGGTTTCAACAACTCGCCCGAGAACCCGCATTTTTTCTTATGGTATATTCGAACGAGTAACACATATTTCGGTATCTTCGGGAGGGAAACATGAACGTGTCGAGGATCTTCAGACCCGCCCTCATTGCCCTGCTTGCGCTCATGCCGTTGTCCGTCCACGCCGCCCTGGAGGAGGTCGTCAACTACGAGGCACTCGAGTATTCGCCCGCCAACGTCGAGGTGTTCATCCGACATCTCGAAGCCGAGCGGGCGAACCTGCTGAAGGAACTTCAGGCAAAATACGCGGAAAAGTCCGAGAAGATCGCCCAGAACGCCGATCTCGGGGCTTTCGACAAGATGCTCTCGGATGCCAGAGGCCTTGCAGGCTCGAAAAGTGACGTCGGAGCGGCCACCGCCTTCACCCGACTTCAGCGCGTTCACTACAGTGTCCTCGCGAACCTCGACCTCGGCGAGGTCGAGCCCAAGCTAAAGCGCAAGATCCGTTTCACGACGAGCATGCTTGGCGGCCCTCTCATTCTGAACGTTCCGCAATGCTACGGCCCCGAAGACCGGATCGGGGAACGGAATGCGAAGGAAGAGGCTGCACACCTTTTCAAACCAGGCGGCAAGGCGCCGGTTTTCCTCGAAGAACTCGCGCGGATGACCCCGGTCGAGATCTCGCGGCTCGAGCCTGGCACCGATCATCCGGCCATCAGTCCTGTCGTGCCCGGCGATCATTACAAGGCGTTTCTCGCCGAGATGGTCGCGATGATACGGAAACAGAGCCCCAAGCTGGCCCGGTTCGATCCGTCGTATGCCCGCCGCGTGCTGTTCTTCGACGATGTCGACAAGGATGCCACCTCCCCGAAAATCGGCACTAAAGACCGGTTCGGCCTGAAGTGGAAACTCAAGTGGGGCGACGAGGTCCATACCGACGTCGCCATGACCCGTCTGTACATAGACCTTGGCGGCACGTGCAGCGATCTGAAATTTTATTCCGGTCCGGGAGAGTCGATCCTCATTCTCGATCCACCGTCGAAAGCAAGCCCTGACGCCGTTCACGCATTTCACGAACTGTCTTCGAAACTGCTCGCATCCCGATTCCAGTTCCATGCCGACCGGTATCTCCTGGCCGCGCCGGTTCTGAAAGACAAGCAGGGCCGCGTTCTCGGAACCGGCGTCGTCGACCAGGCGATGGCCGATCGCGAATCCCTCGATCCGAAATATATCGGTGCCTATTTCGTCACGTTCAAGGAATGCCAGCTGTCTCTCTACAACCCGGCGATCAGGCGGCTCGGCGGTTCGCCCCTCTCGCGGCTCGGCGCCGTCGAGGACCGTGTCGCGCGCGGCTCGCTGATTTTCAACTGCTGGATCAAGCACAAGGACATGAAGGACGACAACTCCCGCGTCGCCTACCTGTTCAATCCCAGCACCGGCGAGTTCGACAGGCACGTCGAGTATCAGAGCGACCTCGGAAACGTCCTAGGCAGCTGGAAATCGGCGGGGGAACTCAACTCGTTCCAGACCTCCTTCGTCACCTGGCAGGCCACGACGATCAACTTCGAAATGCACCCGCTCTACATTCCCCGCTCCTGGACCGCCTGCACCTGGGCCGATGCGCGCTGGATGGCCCTCCGGATCGCCCGGCTCTCCCGTGCCGATTATGAGCGCATCTTCGCCGAGTGCGGCTGGCCGGTCTTCTGCCAGAAAGCCGCCATCGAGCGTCTCATCGCGCGACGCAACGAGCTGATTCACCCCTTCCGCCTCGATCTCGACGGGATCGAACCGCTTCCGTGCGATCCGTCGTTCGATTTCGAAGCGACCACGAAGAGCGGGAAGGATTTCCCGGTGAAAAGCGGAAAAATCAGGAAGGATTCGGCCCTCGTCAGAGAACTCGAGGCCACCGTCCACCCCGAAGGCCTCGCCGACGTTCTTTCCAGAAAGAACGACTGACGCCGGCAACTTATATCATATACTATTATATCTCACCCGGAGGCTCAGATGAGAGCTTTGCTGATAGACAAAGACCGAATACACCTCGTCGGCGACCGGCAGGAACCACAACGTCCCGAGGGCTGGGCGCTGATCAAGCCTCGCCTTGTCGGCATCTGCGGCACCGATCTCGAGTTGCTCCGCGGATACAGGCAGTTTTCGGGAGTCCCCGGCCACGAGTTCGTCGGGGAAGTCGTCGAGGCTGATTCCCCGCTGCTGCTAGGCAAGCGGGTCGTCGGCGAGATCAACATCGGCTGCACGACCTGCCAGCGCTGCCGGTCGGGAATGACGAAGCATTGCGGCAGGCGCCGGG
>JAKJFL010000523.1:0-3063 GCA_022704935.1 Candidatus Rifleibacteriota bacterium | reverse complement strand
AATGCGACCGACGATCCACCCGGAACCTCTGCGGAGCAGGAGGAGTTCGGGCTGCATCGGCAGCAGCGGCAGTGTTGAGTCGGCTGGTTTCATGTGGGGCACCCGACAACATACTATCCGCCGGCTTCAGGCGCAAGCGCCTGAAGCCGGCGGATAGTATGAAGGTAGAAGTTTGAAGTCAGAGGTTTGAAAGGGAGATGTTTCGAACTTCAAACTTCCGAATATGTTCGGTCACAGGTTATGATCGACGACGGAGACCATATAGCGGGAAGTATTTCCGATCGTGCGGCGGTCGACGCTGATCTTCACCTTGAAGGAGGCCGGCTTCGGGTGGCCGACGGTGAGGAAGGTGCGGTGGATGATCTCCTGCTTTTCGGAGGAGCAGAAGACGTCGAGGCGGATCTGCTTCGCGTTCTTGCGGAGATAGGCGAGAGCGGCCTTCTGATCGGCAGACAGGCCGGCTTCGTCGGCCTCGAGGTTCACGATCTCGGAGATCAGGCCGGTGACTTCCCAATACCCGTCGATTAACGCCTTCTCGTTCTCGAGGACGCGGATCGTCGCGTCGACGGTGATGAGTTCCTGCGTCTGGGCCATGCCGGCGACGGGGAAGAGGGCAACGCAGAACGCGCAGAGAAGGGCGATCAGGTTGATGCGTGAAAACATGTGTTCATTCCTCCGGTAGCTGATTGAATTTTGAAATGCAACAACGACATAGCAACATGCATGCCAATGTGAAACATCTGGATTCAAGAGATCCTTCGCCTCTGAACTGCCGATTTTCCGTACACGGCGTTCGAGGATTCGGCATGTTCGAATTCGATCGCCGATGCCGGGCCACACGGGCGGGTTTGAAACCCGCCCCTACAGCCCGTTTGGGTAGGGGCGCATCGCGATGCGTCCGGAATTGCCCTTCGATGGAAAAGACTTCGGAGTTCGGAGCCGGCAGCCGAAAGACGAAGTGGTGCATTCTTTTTCTTCGACGAGAGAAACCTGAATCATGGCCGACAACAAGCGCCCGGCGATCATCCGCCTGACGGCTCTGGGAGCCGCTCTGGCGGTGATGTTCTGCGTCTGCGCCCGGCCGGCGGCCGCCTCGCGGTTCACCGCGGTGTGGGATTACGACTCGAAAACCGCCATCGACAGCACGCGCAAGGATTACTCCACCGTCGAGTATCCAGCCCCCCTGTATACGCCCGTCGCGAAGCCGGCGGCCTACGACAAGAGTTTCGTCAGTTCGGTGCACGACCTGAACTTCACCCTCAGGGGCGATCTGTCGGAGCGGCATTTCATCGACGTAAGGGAAACGTTCCACTACCAGGGATACCGGCCCGAGGACGAAAAAGCCTTCGCCGTCGACACCTACAAATACTCGGCGCTCGACCACACCCTCGACCTGACGTACGGCCTCTCGGTCGGCGAAGCCGATCTCCTCAGACTCGATTACGTGAACGCCGCCTACCGGCTTCCGATAGAAAATATTTTTAACTATACATCGAACATGGCGAAGATCCGGTATGATCACCGGGCGGGCGATCACACCGGCCTAGGCTTCGAAGGCTCGTATGAAGAGCGTGAGTTCGCCGACGACCGCGACGCGAACTACGAGGAGGGCAACCTCTCGATCGATCTCTCGGCGTTCCTCCCCGAGCGGCTTCAATACACGCCGGTCAGCAGTTCGATCCGCGGCGAACGCTCGACGTTCGAACGCATCCCGACGGGCATGGCGACCAGAAAAGCCGTCAACGCCTATACCGACTGGACCCGCCAACCCGGCGAGCCCGATCCGCAGGCCCGGTTCGTCTCGCGCGTCGCCCGCGGAGCCCTGTATCTCAGCCTCACGGGGAACCTGAAGCGGCAACGCCGGACGACGATCGACAACGGGTTCGACCAGCCCTCCGGCACGTTCCGCGCGACGTATGAAGCGAACCGCCAGACCAGCCTGACGCTCGAAGAGACGTATTCCTCGCGCAAGCACGACAAGGAATCGGACGCCCATTCCCTGTTCAACCACGATTCGAACAGGCTCTCGCTTTCCGGGCGGTACCGGCCGTCCGAACGGTTCCTGCACCTGATGACCATGTATGACGAGCGGTATCTCCACACCACACACGAGGAACATGATTACCGCGTCGACGCGTTCCTGTGGGAAAACTATTTCACCGGCCGACACACCGCCGCCAGCCTGAACCTCAAGGCCACCAGGACCAGATACGGAACACCCCGGGTCTTCTTCTCCGATTCGGACGAATACCAGATGATTTTCGGCTACGACTACCCCTTCACGCCAACCTGGCTGCTCCACCTGAAGGACGAATGGATCGACACGAAATACGATCAGCTCGAAGATCTCGTGCTGTCGTCGAACACCAGGCATACCTGGCGCGTCGGCGTCGAGAAGCGGCTGTCAACCTCCCAGAGCCTCGAACTCGGCTACCAGAGCCGCCGTGAACGGCACACCACCTACACCGCGAACAACATCACCGAGAAATCGCTGATCTTCAGCTGGCTCTCGAACTTCTGAACCCGCCGGCATTTCGAACCGGCTCAGGAGAAGACTCTCCCTTCATTTTCACTCGTTCGCCGCGAAGGTGAGGAATGTATCTTTTCTGAAACGGGCTTTTGAGTTGAGGGTCCACATCTCTCTGTGATACACTCAGACGGCTTATGCTGTCTTTGCTCATGCTGGGCGTGATGACCCGGGAGATTCGTGCGTCCGATCTGCGGTCTCTGGCGGCGTCCGTTTGCGACGGCGGAGACGGACGGTCGGTCGTGATCTGCAATGCCTCGGGTCTCTTCGGGGCCGGCGGCCGTCCGGCAAGTCATTTTGAACGGCTCTTTGACAGTGGAATCGACATCGTCACACTCGGGGCAAAATCCCTGGCGAGGCCCGCCGTGCGCGAGTTTCTTGCTTCGGACAGCTCCGCGAGGACGGTCATCCGACCGCTGAATCTACCTCCCGGAGCCCCCGGAAATGGTTCAGTGAAGCTGGAAACCGCCGCCGGAGCCTGCTGGATCGTCTCGCTCGACACCGGCGACGACCGGATGCCCGTCGAACCGGCCTGG
>JAKJFL010000022.1:0-14056 GCA_022704935.1 Candidatus Rifleibacteriota bacterium | reverse complement strand
CCCGCCGGCGGTCGCCTTTCCCCTCTCGGTCAATGATATATTCGATTCACTATCTGTCGATCCGGAAAGAAGGCTGGAATGGCTGGAACGACTCGGTTTTCCCGATGTCGGCCAACGCTGTTTTCACACTCTTTCGGGCGGTGAAAAGCGGCGTGTCCTGCTCGCTCTCACCCTGACCCAGAACCCCGAACTGCTCCTCCTCGATGAGGCCGACAGCTTCCTCGATCGCGAGGGACGGGCACTGGCCGGCCGCATCGTCGCGGAGTGGTGGAAAGCGGGAGGGGGCTCCCGGACCGTGCTGGCCGCCAGCCATCATCCCGAGGAGTTCCCCGACGGTCTCACCCACCTCTGGCACCTCGGCAGCGGGACGCTGGCATCGCTCCAGGCGGCCCAGCCATGCTGACCCTCTGGTTCACCGCGGCGGTCGGGGGCGGGCTGGGCTGCGGCCTCGCCGGCTTCCTGCTCGCGGCCCTGCGCATGCCCTTTCTCGGCGTCACCCTCGCTCATGCGGCTCTCGCAGGCGCCGTCTGGGGAAGTCGGCTCGGCTGGTCACCGGTCTGGAGCGCGGCTGCAGCGGCGATCGCGTCCGCCGCGGTTCTGGGCCCACTCGCAGACTGGCTCGAGGCCGAGGATCAACAGCTCGCAACGATGCTGTTCACGGTCTCGCTCGGCGTCGCGTTCCTCGGCCTGGCCCGCACCGAGGGAGCGCCGGCCGAAGCGTTCGCCCTGCTCTGGGGAAGCCTCCTGCTCGTCTCGTGGACGGAAACCGCCCTGCTGTGGACCGGCGTCGGCGCGGTTCTGCTCCTGTTCATTGTCGGCAGACGCTTCTGGCCGCTCCTGCTGCTCGATCCGGCGACCGCATGGTTGAATGGCCTCCCGGCACGTCCATTGAGATATTTATTGATATTGTTCAGTGCGATATTGATCACGCTTTCTTTGCATCTCATCGGCGGCCTGATGCTGTACAGCCTCGTCTCGAACCCACCCCTCGCGGCGGGGCGCAGGGCAGACGGCCTGGCGAAAACACTCGTCCTGACGCTGGCATACGCCGCGGCCGCCTCGGTCGGGGGGCTCCTGCTGTCGCTGTGGCAGGACTGGCCTCCCGGCGCCTGTATCGTGATCTGCTCGGCGGCTCTCCCGATGCTGCCGTCCATATCCCTGAAAAAATGAATGGAGAACGCCTCATGAACGAACCCAGGCAACGCTTCTTCGAACGGCTGGCCGGCAACGACATCGAATTTTTCGCCGTGCGCCCCGACCAGGAGCCCGTTCTCGCCCATCTCTGGGAACGACTCGGACCTCTCGACGGAAGCCGGGTGTTCGAGCCGGGCTGTGGGGCCGGCCATCTCACAGAACGACTGGCTTCCCGTGTCGGGCCGAACGGCCGCATTCACTCATGCGATAACAGTGAAAATATGATCGAGGCCGCAAAAAAACGGCTCGCGCGCTTCCAACACGTGACAACGTATCTGGCAAATGCAGAAGAGCCCGATGCTTTTCCGAGTGAGCCAATCGACATGGTGCTGGCATTCAGGTTTTTCCCACATCTCAGCGACCGGCGCAGCTTTCTCGAACGAGCTCGCAACCTCGTGCTACCTACAAACGGCAGGCTGGTTCTCGCCCACCTGGAAGACGGCGCAACCCTCAACGGCATCCACGCCGAAGCCGGAGCGGCCATCCGTGACGACCGACTCCCCCCGCCCCCGCGCATGCGCGACCTGCTCACCGCCACCGGCTGGCGCATCACCTATCTGTCAGATGCCCCCGAAACCGGTTTCCTCGCCATCGCCACACCGGGGTAATCGCGCGGCAGTTCCCCGGAATGCATGCGACGCCCCGAAGAAGCGGAGCCTCTCCGGGACGTTTGTTTTCGTGAAAGCCGCCAAAGCGGCTTTCGTTTCGCTGCAATCAGATCAGACCATTACCAGATGATCACGCGCTGGTCGGGCGGGAGGTACATCTTGTCTCCCGGCTTGACGTCGAAGGCTTCGTAGAAGGCCGGCTGGTTCTTCAGGGTTCCGTTGGTGCGGAACTTGTCGGGCGAGTGCGGATCGCTCTTCAGCCTGTTGATCACCTGTTCGTCGCGCGTCTTGTCACGCCAGACCTGGGCCCAGCCCATGTAGAACCGCTGATCGCCCGTCAGGCCTTCGATGACTGGGGCTTCTTTTCCCTGGAGGGAAATCTTGTAGGCCTTGTAAGCGATCGCCAGGCCGGAGTTGTCGGCGATATTCTCGCCGAGGGTCAGCTCGCCGTTCACGTTGTATCCCGGAAGGGGGCTGAAGGCGCTATATTGGGCGACAAGCCGCTTGGTGCGCACCTCGAAGTTCCGATGGTCTTCCTTCGTCCACCAGTCGCGCAGGTTGCCGTCCCCGTCATACTGGCAGCCCTGGTCGTCGAAGCCATGGCTGATCTCGTGGCCGATGACCGCACCGATCCCGCCGTAGTTGACGGCATCGTCGGCATCGGCGTTGAAGAACGGCGGCTGGAGGATCGCCGCGGGGAACACGATCTCGTTCATTTCGGGGTTGTAATACGCGTTCACCGTCTGGGGCGTCATTCCCCACTCCTCACGGTCGATCGGCTTTCCGAGTTTGTTCAGTTCGCGCATATACTCGAACTCGTTCGCCCTGAGGATGTTCCCGATCAGATCATGTCTGTCGATCGTGAGCGTGGAATAATCGCGCCACTTGTTCGGATACCCAATCTTGTAGGTGAACTTCGCAAGCTTCTCCTGGGCCGCTCGTTTGGTCTCCGGGCTCATCCAGGGCAAAGTGTCGATGCTTTGGCGATACGCCTCGAGCAGGTTCTTGACGAGGTTTTCCATGCGGGCCTTGCGCTCGGGCGGGAAATAGAGACCAACATATATTTTTCCGAGACTCTCGCCGATGGCTCCTTCGACGAGGGAAACGCCGCGCTTCCACCGGGGCCGGTTCTGCGGTTGCCCGGTCAGGACGGTCCCCTTGAAGGCGAAGTTCTCGTCGACGACCGATTTCGAGAGATACGGAGCGAAGGCGCTGAGCAGGTGCCACCGGAAATACGCTTTCCAGACCGGAAGGGGCTTGGCCTGCAGGATCTTGTTGAACGCCGTCAGGTAGCTCGGCTGGCTGACGATGACGTAGTCCGTCCGGGGGGCGATGCCCGTCTCGAAGAGATACGCGCCCCAATCGTAGCCGGGCGCCAGGGCATCGATGGCCTTCAGTTCGACGCGGTTGTAGGTCTTGACCGGATCGCGGTTTTCGACCTTGGTCCACTGGGCCTTGGCGAGCTCGGTCTCGAGAACGACGATCTGGCGCGCATTCGCCGCCGCATCCGCATCTCCGGCCAGGGACAGCATCTTTTCGATGTGCGCCTTGTATTTCGCGCGCACTTTGCTCAGCTTCTCGTCTTTCATCTTGAGATAGTAATCCCGGTCGGGAAGACCGAGGCCGTCCTGCATGAGGTCGGCGACGTATTTCGTCGAGTCCTTGGCATCCTGGTGAATCGCAAACGTATAGGGGGCACCTGCGCCGATCCGGTTCAGATGGGCGATCAACGCCGGAATTTCAGCCTTGGACCGGAGGGCGTCGATTCTGGCGAGTTCCCGCTCGAGCGGCTTCAGCCCGAGTTTTTCGAGCTTCGCCTCATCCATGAAGCTTTCATACAGATCACCGATCTTCTGCAAGTCGGAACCCGGCTTCTTACCTGAATCTTTTGCCGCATCCTCGACGATCTTCCGCAGTTTCGGCTGGGTATCCTCGTACAACTTTTCGAACGAGCCCCAGCTCGACTTGTCGGCCGGGATCTCCGTCGTATCGATCCAGACACCGTTGACATGCCGCGCGAAATCGTCCTGTGGACGGGCAGCCTTGTCGACATACAGCAGTTCGATTCCCGACGCACGGCCGGATGGCTGCTGGGAAACGTTCGACACTTCGATGACAGACGCGGCGCTCGCCAGGGTCGGTGCTGCCAGAAGGCAGACCACGAGCAGTTTTGAGAAAGAGATGGTCATGGGATTATCCTTTTCCGTTTACACGAGGGCCCGGTTCGATTTTCCGGACCGGAAGGCCCTCGCCGCTCCGCGCCGGAGCGGCAGTATCATTTCATTCAGTATTTTTAAAAAGTGACTGCGACGACGTCAGACAGGTGGAGCCCTGGCGCGATGTGCACCGTTCGACACGTTCGCCGGGGTGAAGACAACCTGCACCCTGGCCGTGCCGGCATACTCCGGCTTCAGAATGTTCGAAAGCGTTACGCCGTGAGACGTCGCCTCGAGGAATGAAAGCAGGCGGTTGAACGGGCATGGCTCCGGGGCATCGAATGCAACGGTTCGATGCAAAAGCCCGTCATGAGACCTCGCCACAAGTCGGGCGAAATACTGGGCATCGTTTTCCGGAAGGACGTCGTGAAAAAAATGAACCCGGCTCGTCTCGACAAGCGTCACAAAAAACGTGCACAAGACGAGGAACGTGAGTGTGACCAGAGCCCTTGAGTGAAACGTACGCTTCATCGAAAAGAATGATATCGCCACGTTCGGCTTTTTCCAATACCCCGAGGGACAAAGAACCCGTCGAGAATCTTCACCGTTCCACTTTCGAGTCGAACCTTCCGTCTGCCAGAACGACGCCCTCCCGCCGGAGACGGTCGGCATACCAGCCGATCCGGTCGGCGTCACGAGTGTCAAGCGAAGGAATATATGGTTTGATATCTAACAATGGGGTGCCGTCGAGCATATCGACGCCGGCGATCTCGAGGATGTTTCCGCGGACGGCGAGCAAACGAACGACCGAGAGACCGACGGGGTTGGGCCGCTTCGGGGCGCGGGTGGCGAAGATGCCGTGTTCGACGGTGTCGAGATATGGCTTCACCCGCAGGGCGCCTGTTCCGACTCCATGGAACGCGTAGATCAGGTGCAGGTGGCTGAATCCCTCGATGTCGAGGAGACCGTCGGCGTAGTCGGGAAACACCTCGACCGTTCCCGTTTCCTCGCTCGCCATGCAGGCCTGGATCGGCGTTCCCTCCTGGCTCGTGAAACGAGTGCGGATGACACCGATCTGTTTGAATGCGTATGATTCGTGGTTCATCGTCTTCTCCTCTGGAATCATGGGTGTTACGCCACGAGGGCAGGTCTCAAACCAGCCCCTACAGCCCATTTCAGCCTTTTGAGGTCGGGGCACATCTCGATGTTCCAGGGAACAACCCCTGGATGTCCCCGTCGCCATCGTCCTTTGATTGTGGTATGCTGAACGAGCTCGCTGTTTTTGAGCATATGATAGCATTCGGAGTTCTCAAGTGGCCAGACCGCCTTCATGCAGGAAAGTATCTGGGAAACCTGTCGCCGGTGTCTTCAAACCGGCAGGGATTCCCGCGAGCGAACTGGACTTCCTGGTGCTGACGCTCGATGAGCTCGAAGCCATGAAGCTGGCCGACCTCGAAGGAAAATACCAAGAGGAAGCGGCGCAACTGATGCACGTTTCGCGTCCCACGTTCGGCCGCATCATCGAATCGGCGCATCGAAAGGTTGCCGAAGCGCTGGTCCAAGGGAAAGCCCTCCGCATCGAGGGAGGTCCAGTCGCCATCACGACAGACACACCATCACACCAGGGGGAATCCATGAATATCTGCATTCCGATCGTCGAAGACAAAGGCCTTCTAAGCCAGGTGAACGGCCATTTCGGCTCGACGCCGCTGTTTCTGATCGTCGACACCGACACGCTGTCGACCCGCGCCATCGTGAACACCAACGCGCAGCATTCCCATGGCATGTGCCAGCCCCTCGCCGTGTTGAGCAATGAAAAGCTCGACGCCATCGTCGTCGGCGGGATCGGCATGGGCGCTCTCAACAAGCTTCGTGCCGCCGGAATCAAGGTGTACATGGGCCGCCAGACGACGGTCGAGCAAGTCATCACCGAGTTCAAGGCTGGCAAGCTCAATGAAGTCACCCCCCAGACCGCCTGTGCGCATCACGGTCAGGGACATGACCACGGTCACGATCACCACCACGACCACGCGCCAAAGAAGTGACATTTCGAGGGAAAGGCGACACCGCCGAGATTTTGCACAATTCCTCTTGACTTTTCGTACCCTTCGTCGTAAAATAGCTCTACAACACGGGGCTGTGGCGCAGTTTGGGAGCGCGCCTGAATGGCATTCAGGAGGCCGTCGGTTCGAACCCGATCAGCTCCACCGGTAGAAATCCTCACCAGACGAGTTTCTCGATTGGTGAGGATTTTTCTTTTCCGAGAGCACACCCAAGGATACCAGCCATGACATCGGGCATTCCCCTGGAGAACCGCCTTGTCCGTGCATGATTCCTTTTCAAAAGAGGGAGTTCGGCCGCCACCCCCTCCAGACCGCTCCAGGCACTTTTTCCAGTATGCCATTGCCCGTAGTCTGGAAATGGGCATCCCTCCCGCGGTGCAGTTCACCGTCGCTCTGCTCGCCGGGGCCGAAGAGGGCGGCCGATTCTTCCCGCTGATGGCGGTCGCGATGATTCTCTTTGCCATGGCCGACCTCGGAGTATCACGCGCTCTTCCGGCTCTGGCCGGCAACCGCTCCGAAGATGGCTCGCCACGACTGCCCGAGATTCTCGGCTGGCGCTGGCTGGCCGGCATGCTGACGGCCGCGGGAATTCTCCTCCTGCCGGTCAGCCTTCTTCGCCCCTGGGGAATCGAGTCCGGCGTCCAGTGGCCTCTGATCCTGTTCTTGGCAGGGCGCCTCCAGCTCACCGCCTGCCAGGGCTTCCGCCTTGGGCGTGCTGACTTTCGAGCCCTGGCGCGAGGCGGCATCGGCCAAGCAGCCGTCCTCTGCCTCTGTCTGGCCGGGGCCTGGAGCGCGGGAGCGCTAAACGCCGTGAACGCGCTGACGGCAACAGGGCTGTCAGCCTGGGCCGGCGTCTGGCTTCTTCACGACAGCCAGATCTGGCCGAAACAGCCCCGTTCCCTGCTCTTCCTCCCCTTCAGCTCCGCCGGCCGAGTGGCCGCGCGTCAGGTGCTTCCCCTCGCCTGGGCATCCGTCTCGGGCAGTCTGTATCCACGCCTGGATGCGCTGATCGGCGGCTGGTTCCTGAGCCACGCCACCCTGGGAACCTATGCCCTGCTCGATGCCGCCTATCGCCTTCTGCTCGCCCCCGGCGGAATGGCTGCCCAGACAGTGTTTCCCGACTTGCGGGCAGCGGCTGACCGCCGTTCACCGTGCGAACTGCAAGCCGCCCTGGGCTGGTATTTCCGCGCAGGCGGCCAATTGGGAGCGGTGGTCATCTTTCTAGGCGGCCTGGCGGTCTGGCATCTCTCCAGGATCGATCCGATTGCCGTTCTGCCGGCGCTTGCTTTTGCGTTCAGCCTGCCTCTTTCGATTCCCAACGCCATTCTTCCACCCCTATGGTTGAGCATGGGATGGCTGGACGAATGGGCCGTCTATGCGGGCCTGGTGACGTTTCTGCGTCTGGCGGCCGGGGCCCCTGCCTGTGCCTTGTGGGGAAGCGCCGGCCTGGCCTGGACGCATTTTGCCCTCGAAGCCTCTGCCTGCGTGGGTTTCTGGCTTATCTGGCGCCACCGCAGGAAGCAACTGTGGGCGGCAAGCTCTCCTGCCGGTCCCGTTTGAATCCTCGGCGCCAGGCTCAGTTTCGGAGCGCTCTTTCACCGTGCGCGACCGTCTGACGGTGCAACTCCCGCAGAAACTCGTGATGTAGCGTGTTCAGATGGGTCGAGGTGAAACGCCGGGCCGTCGACACGTTTCGCCGCGACATGTCTTCCCAGCGTGCCGGGTTGACGAGACACCGTTCGATGGCCCGAGCCAGAGCTTCATGATCTCCCGCCGGAACGAGATCCTCCGCCTCCAAGATCTCCGGAATGCCGCCCACCGGGGTGCTGAGGCAGGGAAGTCCGGTCGCCATCGCCTCCACCAGGGCTTTTGGCAGACCTTCCGCCCGCGAAGGCAGGACGAACAGGTGGGCTTCGCGCAGCAACTCCATGATCATCCGCCTCTCGGAAAATGTTCCGGCGAACCTGACGCACGCAGTGATGCCAAGCTCTCCGGCCAACCCCTCCAGCCCAGGCCGTTCGGGGCCATCTCCTACTATAGTAATAGATATATCTAGGCCGGCGAGCTGCAGGTCGCGAACGGCTCGCAACAGCACATCCGGGCCTTTCTGCCGGTGGTGCAGCGATCCGACGAACAACAGCCGGAAGGGCGGGACATTCCCGGGAAATTTTCGCGGGCGGCAGGCCAGTTCCCCCTCTGCGAGGCTCACGTCGGAATAGCCGAACGAAACGCCCTTCGTCGGATAGCGCCGCTGGAGGGCTTCGCGCGTGACGTATGCGGCGACGGCGGCCCGGCGACAGATGCGTCGAAGCTCGAGCCATGTCAGGAACCGGATCAGCGGCAAGGCCGGCGTGGTGTAGGTGCCGGGTGAGAACAGGTCGATCGGGTCGCCGAGCACTTCGACGCCGAACGGCTGCCCACGGCGGGAGAGAAAATCGAGGCACAGCGCCGGCAACGGGGCGGGAACCCGGAACAGAACGGCATCGTATGGCCCGATCGCACGGCGCATGGCCGTCCGCACGTTTCCGCGATTCAGCATGAACGCCCACGGGCCCACATAGTAGGGAACGGGCGCGAACGTCACCCCCGGCCCGTCCGAGCGCGCGGCACGCGGGGGCGGCATCGGAACGTCCCTGACCCGCGCAAGAACCCTGACCTCAGGGAACTCTTCCCGGTAGCGGTTCCAGAAGGCATACGGGAAAGCGGAATCCGTCCAGAACGCCCCATCCGGCGTCCGATCGAAGCGGTGCTGCGTCGTGACGCAAAGGTTCATCTGCCGGTCTCGGGCGCCGCGACGGGGGAAAACGCGAAGCAGAAGCCGTCTGCGAATGCCTGCAGGAATGGAAGCCGCCTGCAGATGGGGTTGAGCAGAAACGCGAACCGCCCGCGCGTTCCCCAGGAACTGAAGACTTCGCGGCACCTGAACCCCTGTTCCCGGCAGAGCCGCGTGACGGTCACTACCGAGTAATAGGCGCGATGGTCGGGATGAACCGTCTCTTCCCCCCACAACAGCCTGGGGAGACGCTTGAGGGAAGCGAAGTTCGGCACGGTCAGCAGCAGGAGCGTCCCGGGGTGGCACACCCCGCGCAGGCCGGCCAGGAACGAGCCTGGATCGTCGAGATGTTCGAGAATTTCACCCGCCACCAGCCGGTCGAACGTGCGTCTCAGGGTGGGCGCCAGCTCCTCCGTTCTGCCGAGCACTGCCAGGTTGAGATACCCGGCATCGGCCATCAGCCTGATTCCGTCGGCGCTTGCATCGATGCCCCACAACCGGTCGGTGACCGCGGCCAGCTTCGCATGCAGCAGTGATCCGTCACGCAGCCGGGCCCTGGTCAGCGGCCAATCGGCGCACCCCAGATGCAGAACCGCCCGGCCGCGACAGTGATCGAGAAGATACTCCTCCCGATCACGGGGCACCAACGGTGGAAGTCGCATATCAGCTATCCTGGAGCCGGTTTGTGCAGATCAGACAGCATTTCTCGAACGGTCAGGGTTCCGGTGTTTACCGCAGCGGGGTCCCCAGAACTCCTCAATTATATAGCTATAAATATACATCAATGGTTTCGGCCCTCTCAGAAATGAACCGTCAAGGAAACGCCAAAGGCCCTCCTCAGGCGGGTCAGAAATGGCGGAGCATCAAATCATAGGACAGCCCGCTGAACGTCTCGGCACGCAAAGCCGTTCCGCCGATCGATGCGTCGCGCCAGCCGAACAGGTAGTATCGGAACTCGGCGGAAAGCCTCGATACGATCGGAATTTTCAGGCCGATATTCCCATCGTAGGTGGTCAGCTTGTCGTTGTCGAACGACGTGAAATAGGTGAACACGGAGTCCAGCGTGGCGTTTTTCCCGACCTTTCCGGTGTATTCGTACCCAAGGTTCACGCCGGCGTTTTCGGGGCGGCCATTCATCGAAAAGCGGTAGATCTTCCCCACGCCCGCGAACAGGCGCAGGTCGCGATCGTCTTTTCGGGCCATGCCGAGAACGACCTTGCCGAACAGGGGCCGCTTGTGGCCGGCGACATCCGGCTCGAGGTTTGTGCCGAACAGGTTCAACTCGCCGAACGGGAGCCATTTCGGTTCGGCGTCATTGCGCCGGTACCGCAGGGTGAGGTTCCAGTTGTCGGCGGCCTTGTATTCCCGGAAATCCTTGTAGGTCGTGTCGAAGCGCGCGAAATACTCGTGATCCGGGGTGAGGCTGGTGGCCTCCCAGTGCACCATGGCGTTTCGGGCGAGGTGCTCGGCGCCCACGAAATTTGGAATATCGCTGTTGGGATATAACGCCTTCGGGTCGGAATACTGATATCCCCGAACGGCGTCCGAGAAGCTCACCTGGCTGTAGGAGCCACGCACGGAAAGCGTCTGCTTGACGATCGGCCGGTGTTCGAGCCTGTTCACCGCCGTCCGGCGCTCTTCGGCGCTTTTCGAGAAGAATTCGACCAGGACATCCTGAACGGTTTCGCGGCGCAGGCCCGAAACATCCGGCTTGAGCAGGGAAAAGGCCCCGCGCGCCAGGTATTCCGTCGTCGCCACTTTGTATGCATCGTGGGGCACCAGCACCCGCCCGTTGACGATCAGACGCCCTTTCTCTTCTTTGATTCCGGCCATGGAAATGCCTGTTTCGTTCACCAGCGGCTCGTTCCGCCGCTTCCAGAGTTTGGCGATGGTCGCCCCGTCGACGCGCATCATGGCAGCGCGGTCCGGGAAATGGAACACCGACCGGAGCTCGATTTCCGTCAGATTCGCAGAAAGATTCTGCTTTTTCATCGATCCGAAAGCACTGGTGGGGATGATGCAAATCTCCGTCCCAAGCTCGGTCCGGACGGCGTTCAGCAGAGTGCCGATGGAATCTTCGCTTTCCGAGTCCGTCAGCGTCGCCAGCGTTTGCGAATACGTCGCCAGGATTTCATCCTCGACGGCTTTGATGCGTCGCGCCGTTTCAACATCTTCGGAATGGCCCAGAAGCGGCTCAGGCCTGGCGGAACCGATCTCCCAGAGGCCGTCGACCGACCGCAGGCTCACGGAACCCGCACGCGGATTGCCATTCATGGTCCAGCAGATGCGCCTGCCGTCACGCAGCGAAAAGTCGAGGCACTCTCCGTAGAACACTTCATCGGGCCCCATCGGATTTCCGATGATGAGGTTCACCCATTTCAATTTCTTCAAAAATAGAATGGAATCGCGGAACGACAGGTTTGCCAGAACGATCACCAGATCCGCATGTTTCGCCTCGGCTTCGTATTTCTGGACGGACTCGAGCGGCTGCTCGAGATGGATCCTGGTTTCCCATCCCGGCCAGTCCTTTTCCACCGTCGGACAGATCACCCCGAAGACCATGATCTTCTTTCCGAACCGCTCCAACATGACATACGGTTTGACAGCCGACGTGTCCGGCACATCCGCGCCCGGTTGCGGCTCGAAGGTCACGTTCGTCAGGACGAGCGGGAAACCCACCTCGGAACTTCTCTCCAACAGGGTGTCGAGGCCAAATACGAAATCGTGCTGCCCCGGCGTCATGACGTCGAACCCGCACTCGTTCATGATGGAAAACATCTGTTTTCCTTTGTCCCGGCCGCACTCCAGGGTCGCTCCCAGGATGCTTCCCGGTGAAACCAGCAGGGTTTCACGCTCCTTCGCCCTGGCCGCGTCGACCTCCCCTTTCAGCAACGCCATGTTGCCCCCGGAAAGCGGCCCCATGGCCCCCTGGATCGCGCCTTGATACATGATCTGAAGGCCACTCGCCGGACAGACCACGATGAGCGAGAGCACGCACACCAGCCCGGCGAATCTCCCCAAAAGAGCTCGTTGAGCACATGAAAGCGATGAATTCACGATATGTCTCTCCTCGCCGGAAACACTCCGGGGCAAGATACGAACGGCACATGAGAAAAATACCCGATCAAAACACGGAATAGCAAGGAAATACCACCGGCTTCGGCCAGTTTACGATGTGATTGCACCGTAGCCGGCCCGATACCGAAGTCGCCCCCGAAGACGAAATAGTATTTTTACTAAAATATAATAACCGGCATCTTTCGGCCGGCCCGGGCGGCGTCATCTGCCTGGTCGACCACCTTCTGCCGCTCACCCCGGATATTTCGGCCATGCCTGTTTCTTTCATCTGATACCTTCAGTCGGATTCGGGGTGGTGATTCGAAGGCAGGCGAGGGTCACATCATCTTTCCAGGGGATCGGGCCGGAGTAGCGGCGGAGTTCTTCGAAGAGCTCCGTCAACAGAGATTCGGAAGGTTTGTTGATGCGGCTTTCAAGCGCTGCATGGAGTCGTTCGAAGCCGAACGGTTCTCCGGCTTCGTTGGGCTGTTCAATGATGCCGTCTGAAACCAGCACGAGGATGGCCCCCGGTGTGACAGGGATTTCCACATCGTTGTACGCAGACTTTTTCAAGATTCCAAGCGGCACGCCCGGATATGCCAGCCGAGTGATCATGCCGGCGTCGGGCGACAGAAGATACGGGTATGGCTGGCCGGCATTGCTGTACAGCAGCCTGCCGTCGGCAGTCAGGCGGCCGGCCGCCATCGAGAGGCCTTTCTTTTTGGCGAGGTGCGAGAGCATGTGCCCGTTGATGTTCGTGAGCAGTTCGGCCGGGGAACGCACTCCCGACCGGTGCAGGATGCTGAAGCTCGATTTCACCATGGCCACCACCAGCGCCGCCGACACCCCGTGCCCCGTCACGTCGCCGATCACGAAGTTGATATCGCCGGCCTCGTCGACCAGCGCGTCGAAATAGTCGCCTCCGACGTGGCCGGACATGAGGCTTTGGCCGAGATAGTCGCCGGCTTTGCCCCGAACGGGACCGGACGGAAGAATCATCGCCTGCACGGAGCCCGCGACCTGCAGCTCTTCCATCCCCTGAATGGCCGTATTGAACGAAGCTGCAAGCTCGTCCCATTCATCGCCGGTCATGGACGGGATCGAATGGGTGAAGCGCTTTTCCTCGAGCGCCTTGACGCCTTCCATGAGGGCTCCGGCAGGCGCGACGATGCCTTGATACATCCGCCAGAAGACGCCCAGCATCAGCACGAACATCATCACGGCGATCACGCCCATCTGGCGCAACAGGGCCGCCCGGCCGGCCTCGATGACGCTCCACGGCCGGCGCGCAAACAGCACGAAATGGTTCATGTTCCGGGCCGCATAGGCCGCCAGCAGCACCTTCCGCCCCTGCCGCGACACCACCTTGCTGAACAGCGCCCGGGGCGGGGCCACCCGGTCAAAATGCCGGCGCAGCGGATGAGCCTTTTCATGCACGGGGTAAAACACCTGGCTGACCTGGCTTTCGGCCGCAAAATACCAGTCGTTCGGCTGCCGGCGCTGATTGGCGAAGAACTCCTCCAGGTAACCGTGTTCGACCCCGCGCAGGTCGGTGAAGAAAAACGCGAAATACTGCCCGACTCCGGATGCATCGCGGATGACGTCGAAAAAGGTCCAGCAGCTGAGAATCCCGGAGCCCAGGCGAAATATATCGCCTAAATTGGAAAAAACCGCCTGCACGAGATCTCCGGTCTGGGCGTCGATCACGGCTCCGTACACCAGGTCGGATTTGCCCCCGCTGCCGGGCTTCCCGCCGAGCCCGTGCGTCTGGTTATACCTGTCGATGATCATCTTCCCCAGCACGCCGATCCCGTCGCGGGTTCTCCGCGTGTGATCGGCAGAGCGTTTGCAGCTCCAAAGCGCGGGCAGATGATCGATCGTCGGTCGAAGCTTCAGGGTCAGTTCGATCATCGACCGGCTCGGCATCTCGTTGATGCCGAGCATTCCCGGCAGCCGCGTCAGCTTTTCGGCCATGGGGCGCTTGGCGACATGCCTCAGGGAAGGAATCAGCATGCCCCAGTCGCGCAGGTGAGCGCCGTCGGAACCGACCAGGAAAAACGCATCGTAGGCCTCGTTGCTCAGCTCGACCAGGCCGGCGTCGGTCATGACTTCCGGGAATGAGGCAGGCGGCGCTCCATCGAGCCGCCCGGCCAGTGTGCGAAGGAGCCGGCGCCGTTGCCTCTTGGAGACCGGAACGGCATTGTC
>JAKJFL010000522.1:0-3071 GCA_022704935.1 Candidatus Rifleibacteriota bacterium | reverse complement strand
CTCCAGATCGGGTTCGACAGAAATAGCCAGCTCGATCCCGCTCCGGTGCGCCGGTGCGGCGGCATGAGCGCGGAACCTGATTTTGACGGACGACTTCGGCTCGATCGGGAACACCTTGATCGTCAGATCGTTTCCGTGCTGTTCCAGCAATCCCGGGTCCGTCTGTCGCCTGACGATCTCCTCGTAGGCCAGTCGCGCCTTCTCGATTTCCATGACCTTGCCGGGAACCCAGGTCTTCCCGTCCGTCATGATCTGAAAGCCGCTCACGAAGGCCTGATCCGGCAGGGTGAAGCGATAGACGCCCTCGACTCGGTCGTGATTCGGGTTCTGGAAGGTATCCTCGACCTCGAGCAGCAGAAGGCCGTCTTCGAGCACCAGGTTGACGGCCCGCTTCTCGTGGGAAAGCGGCGTGGCCCAGATGGAGCGTTCCGACAGCCGGAGCGATCCGTTCGCGAACAGCCGGTCGCACGTCATGACACTGAGAAGCGCGGCGAGAACCACCACGACGAAATCCAACCTCTTCATTTCGCGGCCTCCGTTCCTTTGATGATGCGGGCTTCGAGAACGGCTTTCCCGTCGCGGCGCAGAAGCGTCACGAAAAGCCACCGGTCGGCCGGAATCCGGTATGAGCGGGCCGCGGCCGCCATCTGTCGTGCTCGCCAGCTGCTGACATCGTGAACCGCGCACATGAGGCGCTTCCGTTCGGGGTGCCACATGATCCCCTTGGCAGGGCAGACGTCACGCAGTTCCTGAGGGATGCTTCCGGGGCCGGAAAACATCTCCACTTCCTCGTCGCGGCTTTTCACGCCGAGTTTCCGCCGATATTCTTCGATGCCTTCCCGGCACTGCCATCTCTCCTTGTCGAACGCGATCTCGTCGACGATGCCCGACACGGCGTATCCGAAGACATCCATGCGGACAACGAGAACGAACTTCGCCTCGCCATGCAGTTCCGGCAGGGTGACGAGCGGCGACTCGCCGTTCCAGGACCGCAGAAGTTCGCGCATGAAGCGCTTCTCGAAGCTCAGGAAGGTGATGCCGTCGTGCTCGACGATGCGCAACCCGGCATCGGGAGCCTCCCACGGTCGCCTTGCACCATCCGAAACGATCGACGTCACATCGACCCCCTCGATTTCTTCGGAGGTCCGCGGGCCGCTCATCCCTGGCCCGAGAGCCGATAGCGCCGGAAGCAGCTCGTTCGCGCGCGCGAACACCCCGATCACCGGGTTCGGCATGAAGCCGCCTCCCCGGGAAAATCCCTCGAACGGTGTCGCACCGCCAAGCAGGATGAACCCGGGCTGAACGTCCAGGTCCGCCAGGCTCCGGGCTCCTTCCGGAACATCGGATTCAACGATTTTCCTCGGATCGATGCCGATGAAGATACCGCCGGGAAAACCAGCGCTGATCGGAAGTTTCACGCGCTCCGCCGGAACCCAGCTCAGCATCGAGCCATAATCCGGGTCCCAGGGTGTTCCCGGCAACTCGTAGGCCGGCTCCGTCCGCGAAACGGGCAGTTCCGCGCGCAGAACACCGTCTGCGGCGGAATACGACACGAAGAGAGGCGGAAGAGTTCTGATCTGTTCGAGCACGACACCCATCATCTTGCCGAGCGGCGTATCGGGAATGGGCGGCGGTGCCGCAGGCGGGGCATGATCGCACCGGACCTGAAAAATCGTCTTCGATTCCGATGCCGTCACCTTTTCCAGCAGGTATCTGCCGCCGAAGGGACAAACCGGCATGCTGGCAACCGAAACCGGCTCACCCTCTTTGATCTGGGTCGCCGAGCCTCCGGCTTTCGTGAGGAGACGGCCGATCCTGCGGCAGTTTCGGCCGCAGGCCGCGGTATTTCTTTTCACGCCGAGGCCGGCTTCTTCCTGGAGCGCTCTTGCCAGCAACCGGGCCACCATGCCGGGCGCGATCCATCCGCCGATATCGGCGTTTTCGAGCTCCGCGGGAAACGCGGGAAAGGGGGCCGGAATATTCGCCTCTTCCCCCGGGGAAGTCCGGGAAGGAACGTCCGATTCCGGAAGAAGCGCGAAGAGATTCACCGAATGGCGTGAATCTCCGACGAAGCGGGCCGGCTGCCCATTTTTGCTGAAGACGGTCCGAAGACTTCCTTGTTCGCCCAGGGCCATGCCGATTTCAACCATCCGCATCCGGGCCAGCAGGGCAAGAAACTCCGTGGGCAGCATGCCGCGCAGTCTGCCCGGGGTTTTCCCATCGACGCAGGCGATTTCTGGCATCTCCAGGATGCTGTCAACCAGCCAGGCCAGGGATTTCGCGCGAAAGAAGGCGAGATATGACGATCGTTCCTCCGCTCGAACCGGCGCGGCACAGGCCAGCAGGAAGAACGGCACCAGAACGGGCCAGATCAGATACGAACGGGCACACGAAGCGCGTTGTTTCCAAAACATGCTCATTTCCTCTCGTTTTTTGTCCGGACAGGCGCGGAAGGGCGCATCGAAAATAAATATTTCATATCATATATAATCTTTCACGGATTCGTCCCACTTCGGAAGGCTTTCTCCTTTTTTGTATCACACAAGGTGCAGAATGAGAAATCGGTGTTCGTGAACGGGCCTTGAAAAAAGTCATCGAAGTTGTAGAATTGGCTATGCCGCTTTTCCACTGAAAACGGCGAACATAGATCGAACATACAAGGAAATGGCTGAACGCCTCAAAGAAAAGAAAGGAATGCCTGAAATGACATCCGCCCCCGTGAAGATCTATTACACCAAGACCGACGAAGCCCCGGCCCTCGCGACCGCCTCTCTCCTGCCCATCATCCAGACGTTCACGGCCCCGGCCGGCATCCCGGTCGAGCTGCGCGACATCTCGCTCGCCGGCCGTATCCTGGCCGCGTTTCCCGAGAACCTGACCGCCGAACAGCGGCACAGCGACGACCTCGCGTTTCTCGGCAACATGGCCAACCAGCCCGAGGCCAACATCGTCAAACTGCCGAACATCAGCGCCTCGATCCCGCAGCTCCAGGCGGCCATCAAGGAGCTCCAGGCGAACGGCTACAAGGTTCCCGAGTATCCGGCAGAGCCGAAAACCGACCAGGAGAAAGA
>JAKJFL010000521.1:0-3074 GCA_022704935.1 Candidatus Rifleibacteriota bacterium | reverse complement strand
TTTGAGCATATTTGCTGAAAATGTATGATTTTTACTCCAGAAAACTATCGAATTGTTCAGTTTCAGGGCAGAAGGTCACGAAATCGATCAACATTCCGCGGCCGGAGACTTATATATCACTGCATTTTTATTTGCATTCGGCCCAGGTCCATCCAGCAAGGGCGTTTCGGGCGGATGGCGATCTTCCTGCATCGGATTCCTGTATGACGAAAGCCGGTGCCGCACTCCCGGTCGTGCCGAGATTCAATTTAAGGAGCATCTTCCTTCGCATGAGGGGGCCACCGCCGTGGTAGAATGAAAAGGTTCCGATCCGGGATCGGTGCAAACGCATTTTTCTGCGGAGGTGGATTTATATGGAGAAAATGGTCCGCGTGTTCCTCGTCCTTCTCGTGCTCGCGCTGGTTTCAGCAGGTTCGGCGCAGGCCGCCAAGCCTCAGCCGGTGCCGTCCGCGAACGTCGAGGAGTGCTTCGACCAGATGACGGCAGACGTCGATCAGAAGGCGCTCGTCCGCTTCCTGCCCGAGAACGTCACCTCCTGGTATGCCCGCTGGAACATCATGGAAAACGCGAAGCGCTCGATCGACACGACGTATTTCATCGTCGAGCCCGACATCTTCGGCAAGAGTATGCTCGGCATGCTGCTGAAAAAGGCCCGGGAAGGCGTCGAGATCCGCCTCATGGTCGACGCGCGCGGCACCAAGGGCCTCGCCCGCAAGTTCTTCGGGCAGGACATCCTGCAGGAACTGGCCAAGTTCAAGAACGTGGCGATCCGCGTCTACAACCCCGTCAGCTCGAAACTGCTCGCCGCGTTCGAAGACATCCGCAAGATCACCGCCAGCAACCACGACAAGATCCTGCTCGTGGACGGCGAATACCTGATCACCGGCGGCCGCAACATCTCGATGAACTACTTCGTCGATCCGCAGGACGTTCCGACCGTGTATCGCGACACCGACGTCGTCATCCGCAGCAAGCTCGTCGCCCGGCAGGCCCGCGAGGCCTTCGAGTCCGAGTTCAAAAGCGGCAGCAACTTCGCCATCGGCGGCGACGCCCTCGGCAACATCGATGACATGCACCGCCATCTCGATATTGCCTACCAGGCCATGCGCCGGTTCATGATGGGAAGCGGCTTCTTCGAGCTGAAGAACCCCGAAAAGTTTTCCTCCGAGACCCGCTCGCTCGTCGGCGCAGTGAACGCCGAGCTGAAGCAGTATCCGCGCCTCGTCGGCTACGCCAGCTTCCGGCTGTTCCAGGGCGAGCACGCCTGGCCGGTCCGCCTGCTCGACAAGCATTCGCGCACCGGGTTCAAGAACGAGATCACCTTCAACCTGACCGCCCTCATGGATTCGGCGAAGCGTGAAATCATCATCCAGAACCCCTACGTCGTCCTCACCCCCGAGGCCGAAGCGGCCATCCAGCGCGCCAACGACCGCGGCGTGAAGATCATCATCCAGACGAACTCGCCGATGAGCTCCGACAGCCTGCTCACCCAGGCGATGTTCCTGGGCGACTGGCGCCAGATCCTCAAGAAAATGCCCAACGTCCAGATCTACGCCTACAAACTGCAGAACAAACTGCACTCGAAGGTGTTCGTGTTCGACCGCTCAGTCGCCGTCGTCGGCACCTATAACATGGACTATGTAAGCGAACAGATCAACTCCGAGGAAATCGCCGTCATCAAGTCGAAGCCTTTCGCGACCCAGGTCGCCAAGCGCATCGAAGAAGACATGCGCAACTCGCACCAGTATCAGATCGAAGTCCAGCCGGACGGCTCGATCAAGACCCTGTTCGGGCCGGAAAGCCACTCCGACCCCAAGGTGCTCGACCGCCTCAAGCTGTTGATGCGGCTCAACTGGCTCCGCCCCCTGATCTGATCCCCAGGTTCATTCGCAGACCGCCCCGGCCCCACAGGCCGGGGCGGTCTGCGTTCAGTCCGGTTTCGAAGCCGGGAGTCAGGCCCGGTGGCGATAGCCCAGCACCATGCCGTGCTTCTTGAACAGCTCCCGTCTGAAGAGCGGGTTGTAGGAAAAATACGTGACCACGCTCCAAAGATCCTTCATGTTGGTCTTGAAATCGAAGGCCCGGCGCATGATGGTGAGCGGGTTGTTGAACCGCCGCCGCATCCAGAAGCAGGCCTCGGTCAGCTCGTCGGGCGTCATCCGAGCGGGACGGAAGACGCAATCCCCGAAGTGATACCGGTCGTCGAGCCACCACTTGTCGTACAGAAGCCGCCCCTGGGCCTGCATCTCCTCGTAGAGCGGCGTTCCCGGGTAAGGGCTGAGGATGTTGAAGGCGGCGAAGCAGAACTTCTGGTCGATGGCCCACTGGACGGTCCGGCGGATCGAGGCCTGGTCGTCGTGGTCGTAGCCGATCAGGAACGCGGCCCAGAGCTGGAATCCCACGTCCCTGATCTTGCGGATCGCCGGCTCGTATCCCTCGAGCTGGAGGTTGCAGTTTTTGCCCATCAGGTGAAGGTTTTCGGGGCTCACCGACTCGAATCCCACCACCAGCCCGGCGCAGCCGCTCCGCTTCATGCTGTACCGATACCGTCTGCACGATATCGTCGAGATGAAAGGCTGGTGGCGCTCGCTCCCGTCGCTGGCCTTCTGCGGGAAGGAAGCCCTGGTATCCGATCTCTGCGGCGAAAAACTCGATTCCCGTCACGTGGCGGGAATCCTCGCCCGCCTCGCGGGCCCCGATGCAAGATGCTTCCTGGCCGCGGAGCGTGAGCCGTCGCCCCATTATTGTCTTTTTCTTCCTGCCGGCGGGCCAATATATAACAAAAAGAATATTTCAGTCCTGCTGGAAGAAGCCCTCTGCGAAAATTTCCATTACCGCTGGTGCAGGGAGGCCGGGCAACTGGCCGCCGCGGAAGTCGTGAACCTTTCCTTCGGCGGCGCCGAGCTCGACAGGCGGCGCCTGGCCCGGCTGGAAGCCGAGGGAACCCGCCAGGGAACGGCCAAGCTCGCCCCCCTCGACCGCCGGCCAGGCTGGAAAGGCTTCCTGCTCACCTGAACCAACACTCCTGAGACGGCCACGCGACGCCGTGAATGTCGGGCCGGCAGAGCGAAAAC
>JAKJFL010000520.1:0-3075 GCA_022704935.1 Candidatus Rifleibacteriota bacterium | reverse complement strand
GCCGCATTGTGCAGGTCGTTGCGCAGGTGCTCGACAAGCAGGGTTGCCTGTCGGGCCGCCTCGTTCACCTGTTCCCCGCTCGAGAATGTGCGGCGGAACTGGGTGAAAGCCGGGATGGCCGCGCTGAGCAGAAGCACGAGGATGCCGAAGATGACCAGCAGTTCGATGAGGGTGAAACCGCCTTTTCGCGTATCAAAGCGTTTCTTTTGCATACAGCACCGTCCTCGAAAACTGTCTCAGCGACTGACTGCCGGGGATCACCGGGTAGGTCAGGGTGACCGTGATCTTCTTGTACACCGGGCCACGCGGATCGTCGACGGCCGTGATCTCCATGCGCCGCGCCGCCGTTCCGACGGGACTCAGCCGCAAGAGCCGGCTTCCCGAGCCGAGGGGCTGGCCGTCGAGCAGGTCGGCGTCGGCGAACACCCCGGCGGGAACATCTTTCCAGGGAAGCGAGAGTACCTGCTCGATCAGCTCATAGCACGCGCAGTGGGCCGTGAAATCATCCTGATTCATCGACATCGTGCGGGTGCCGGCCTGCAAGAGATACAGTACGGAGCCGAGAAACAGGGCCAGCAGGAACAGGGCAGCCAGCAGTTCCATCATCGTGAAGCCGCGTTTGTCAGTCATACCAGCTCCTGTCGGTGTCGCTCACGCAGGCCCGGATGAATGCCCGCCAGTCGTTGCCCGATTCCGAGGTGCGGATGGGGTCCTGGATTTCCCGCCAGGCGATGCTGCCGCCCTTGCCTGTTCCGGCAGTCGGAAGGGTGTCGCGGACATCGACGGAGCCGTTGATGCGGCACGGGATCGCGAGAACGAGGCGGGCCTTGGGAGCGAGGATATTGAGTTGATGCAGAGCGGATTGTTCCATCGTGACCGTCTCGGCTTCGGGAGCCGCGATGGTGATGGCCGAATACTGGCTGGTAAGCCGGTTTCCGCGACAGACGACGTTGCCGCGTTCGAACAGGATCATGCCGGAACCCTCGACGAGGAGCGGCGCTGAGAGATTCGATGGCGGAAAAACGAGCGGATCGCGGGCCTTGTTGATGATGCGGACCGTGGTGTCGAGACGTAGAACCCGGTCATCGGGCCTGTAGAATCGCTCCCAGAACTCGTCGATCGTCGAGAGTTCGACCATGGCGCGGTTGCGGATGATTTCGATCGTCTGTGGAGCCTTGACGGGGCCGCGGTACAGCAGAGTCTCGTTCCGGCGCAGCTGCAGGTCCGAGCCGTCGTCATACGCCAGAGGTGAGGCGGCGGGCGGATACGTGCGTTGTTCCGATGGCAGGGCCAGTTCGCCCATGAAGTTGTACAGATACGCCGTCGGGAACTCGACGATGCTGCACATGTGTTCGGTGTAATCCTCGTATGTCGGGAACAACTCGCTTCTCCGGGCCACGGGGCCTCCCACGGCGCGGCCGAGAAACTCGGTCAGGGTCTGTTCCGGCTTGAAGTTGCCGGTCTCGCAGGCCGGCAGGAAATACTGCGGCGAAGGCCTCGTGCCGCCGAAGATCGCCGCGACGTCCGGTTCCTCGGGCTTCACGTCGAGCCGGCCGAGTCGTAGAATAGCAGTTGATACATTTCCGATCACCTTCGTGCGCGACTGGAACCCTTTGCGGCAGTCGCCGAACAGGTGCAGGGAGGAGGATTTCGCGCCGTATTTCGCAATCTGGTCGGGTGAGATCAGGTCGCCTTCATACATGGCGTTGTGCTCGAGCGAGGTGCTGCGGTCGTGAAACCCGTCGAGCAGGAAATCGTGACCGAACGCATACTCGGTCACACGCTCCGGAGCGCCGTCCGGTCTGTCCCAGGGGAAGCCGCGGGCCTGCGAAAATGCCGGCGGGAGCAGCGATGGGGGTGTCGTGAAGCGGATGACCTTGGGCTTTCCCGGTTCGGGGATCGCGTAGAGCTGGAACAGTTCGCCGGCATCGAGAGCGCCGGAGGTGAGATGCAGTCGCACCTGGCCGCCGCCGAGCCAGACCCAACCGCGACTTTCGAACACGTTCGCGGGCTCTTCCCCTTCCTTCGGCACCTGTGGTGCCAGCGTGTCGTCGGGAAGCGGGTGGTGATAGAGCATCAGGGGCCGGTCGCCTTCGACGTGCCGGCCGTCGTAATCGTTGCTCAGGGTGTTGTACCGCTCGGGCTGGCCCTGGGCCGCGCTGTGGGCGCGGAGCGTGAACTTCGTGGTCACCGGCGGGAGAAGGCTGCCGGCAAAGACCGGCCGTCGCACTTCGACCGTCCGCGAAACGCCCTTGCACGAGCCGGTTGCCCGGATGGCGAGGGAGCCTCGGCAGGAAACCGGGTCGTTCCAGACGGCGGGGTCGGTTTCGGCGGCCTGGAACCCCGTGAACCAGGCATCGACCTCCAGCGAGGCCGACGGATCGACCTCCGCGGCGCAGGCGGCCAGGCGGTAATTCCAGGACGGGTCGAACAGTGGAACGATCGACGTTTCAGGAACGGAGGGATTCTCGATGATGGTCTTCGCCAGCGGGGAAAGGCCCGCCGTATTCCCCTCCTCGAACGACTTTCGCACTTCGCAGATGGCGAACCCGATGCCGGCTTCGGCGAGGTAATGGGCCGACTGGGCGTCGGCGACGTGGCGGATCTCCTCCTGATGACGGCCGACCAGCTTGAACAGCACCGTTCCGAGGATCAGGAGCGTGACCCCGATCGACAGCACGTAGATCAGCGTGAACCCTGCCTTGCGATGGGAGAGCTTCATAATGGAGGCTCCTTTGTTCCCTACCTTGCCGCGCCCTTGCGCTCGACGGATGTCGGGAGGCCGATGGCGCGCGGGGAAAGGCCGGCCTGGTTCCTGATTTCCGGGTTCGCTCCGCGGGCGAGCAGATACAGGGCCGCTTTCTGGCGCTTCTTCATGATCGCCAGGTGGAGCGGCGTGTTCCCGTCGCGTGCCTGTGCGTTGATGTCCGCCCCCCGTGTGACCAGGAGCTCGATGATGTCCGTCGCACCCGTCTCGGCCGCCGTATGCAGAGGGGTTCTGCCGAGCGCGTCGCGGGCGTTCGTGTTTGCGCCGGCTTTCACCAGCCGCTCGGCGACCTCGCGCGAGGCGGCGAG
>JAKJFL010000519.1:0-3085 GCA_022704935.1 Candidatus Rifleibacteriota bacterium | reverse complement strand
CGTTGCGAAAAGCCTGGGATTGCCGACGGCGTGCCTTTCCTCGCAAGGCAGGGAACGCGGCGCGTTCGAGCGTGAGGTCATCACCCTCCTCGAGCCGTTCCAGGTCGATTTCATCGTTCTGGCCGGCTTCAGGCGCATTCTCTCGTCTATGCTCATCGGCGAATTCAGGGACAGGATCATCAACATCCACCCGGCCGATCCCGCCGTGTATCGCGGCCTGGATGGATACCGACACGCGTTCGAGCGGCGGCTTTCCAGAACCGTCGTCACCGTGCATCTCGTGGACGAGGGGGTCGATACCGGCACGGTCCTGGGCCGGTGCGAGGTCGACCTCACCGGCGCGGAAACGCTCGAAGACGTGGAACGCCGCGGACTCGACGTCGAGCATGCCTTCTACAGCCGTGTTCTGGCCTCGCATTTCGCAGCCCAGGCGGAAACGCCGCTTTCGGAAGAATAGGAGCCTGTCGCCATGTGTGGAATTCTCGGAATCTTCGGCTACACCGACGTCTCGCACGAGCTCGTGTTCGGGCTTAACGCGCTGCAGCACCGCGGCCAGGATGCCGCAGGCATCGTCTCGTTCGACCGGCACTTCCGGATCAAGAAGGGAACCGGCCTCGTGAACAACGTGTTCGACGAGGAGGCCCTCTCCCGGCTCCAGGCCCCCTGCGGCCTCGGCCACGTCCGCTACGCGACGCAGGGCAGCATGAGCGTCAGAGAGGCCCAGCCGATCTACATGAACTACCCGTTCGGCCTGGCGATGGTCCACAACGGCAACGTCGTGAACTCGCGCGAACTCGCCCGCAAGCTCCAGGAGGAACAGAGCAAGGTCATCGAAACGACCAACGACCTGGAGCTCATCCTCTACACGCTCGCCGTCCATCTCGAGAACGCCGACATGCGCACCCCGTCGCCCGACGCGATCTTCGAGGCGGTCCGGGCCACGCAGGAGATGGTGTCGGGCGCCTACTCGACGCTGACCCTGATCGCCGGCCACGGGCTCCTCGCCTTCACCGACCCCCACGGCTTCCGACCGATCGTGTTCGGCAAGCGCATCACCAGCCGCGGAACCGTCTACGCGTTCGCGTCGGAAACCTCCTGTCTGGAATGCCTCGGCTACGAGCCGATCCGCGAGCTCGAGGCAGGGGAAGCGGTCTTTATCGACTCTGAGAGACGCGTTCACTCGTCGGTGCTGAAACGCGAAAAGCCGTCGTTCTGTATCTTTGAATATATCTACTTCGGCCGCGAGGATTCGGTCATCAAGAACCGTCTCGTGGCCGGCGAGCGGGTGCGGATGGGCAAGTCGCTCGCGCACGGGTTCCGCGAGGCGGGCCTGGACCCCGACGTCGTCATCGACGTTCCATCCTCCGCCTACTTCTCGGCGTCGGGACTGGCCGAGGAGCTGGGCATCCCCTACCGCCGCGGTCTCGCGAAGAACCCCTACGTCGGGCGCAGCTTCCTCCTGCCGACGCAGGACAAGCGCGATCTCGCGGTGCGCCAGAAGCTCAACCCGATCAGGCCGGTCATAGCCGGGAAAAAGATCGCCGTCCTCGACGATTCGATCGTACGCGGCACGACCTCCAGGCGCCTCGTCTCGCTTCTGAAGGATTCCGGGGCGAAGGACGTCTACATGGTTTCCGCGGCCCCGCCGATCCGCTACCCGTGCATCTACGGCATCGACATGTCCCTGAAGACGGAGCTGATCGCGGCCAACAACGACGTCGACGACATCGCGAGGTTCATCGGGGCCGACGCGGTCGTCTACCAGTCCCTCGACGACCTCCGGGCGCTCTACCCCAACGATGGCCTCTGTTACGCGTGTTTCTCCGGCGAGTATCCCACCGGCGTTTCCCCCCAGATGCTTTCCGAGATCGAGCGCGACCGAATCGCAGCGAAGAAAGGAACCCATTGAACGGCATGAAGAGCATCGCGGTCATCGACTTCGGCGGCCAGTACACCCATCTCATCGCGAACGGCGTCAGAAACCTTGGTATATATTGTGAAATATATCAGCCCGACAGGTTCGATCCGTCGCGGCACCCAGACGTCGTCGGTCTCATCTTTTCGGGCGGGCCGCACTCCATC
The DNA here is from genome assembly GCA_022704935.1 of Candidatus Rifleibacteriota bacterium. Taxonomy (GTDB): domain Bacteria; phylum Muiribacteriota; class Ozemobacteria; order Ozemobacterales; family Ozemobacteraceae; genus MWAR01. The sequence goes on along the minus strand of JAKJFL010000519.1, from coordinate 1,003 downwards.
ACCGAACCGGGGCATCCGACGGTCCGCTTCGATCCCACCACAGCGGGGCTGCCCATCCTGGGCCTCTGCTACGGGCATCAGCTCCTGGCGCAGCTTTTCGGCGGCCGCGTCTCGGCCGGGAAAACCCGGGAGTTCGGCCCGGCCACGATCGAATGCCGGCCCTCGTCACGCCTCTTCCAGGGCCTCCCCGAACGGCAGCGCGTCTGGATGAGCCACGGCGACCACGTCGACACCCTGCCCCCGGGCTTCCTCGTCACCGCCTCCTCCGACGACCTCCCCGTCGCGGCGTTCGAATCGCCGGACGGCAGATGCTTCGGCGTGCAGTTTCACCCCGAGGTGACGAACACAGCCCGCGGCAAGGAGATGCTCTCCAACTTCCTATTTCGGATCGCCAAGCTGGAGCCCGACTGGACGATGGAGAAGTTCGTTGAGCGCAGCATAGCCGATATTCGCGAGAGGGTAGGCGATGCCCGGGTAGTGGCGGGCGTCTCAGGCGGAGTGGACTCTACGGTATGTACGGTGCTCGTACATAGAGCTATAGGGTCAAGACTGCACCCCATATTGGTTGACCACGGCCTCATGCGGCAGGGTGAAGCCGAGTATGTAGTGGAAGCGATGGCGAGACTCGGCGTGGAACTAACCCTGGTCAACGCTCAAGACCGGTTCCTTGACAGGCTGAAGGGTGTCACAGATCCGGAAAAGAAGCGCAAGATCATCGGCGAGGAGTTTATTAGAGTCTTCGAGGAAGAGGCCCGGAAAGTGGGCGGCGCGGACTACATCCTGCAAGGCACCATCTATCCCGACGTGATTGAGTCAGGCTCGAGGATACGGCGGGTGATCAAGAGCCACCACAACGTCGGAGGCCTGCCCGATCGCATGAATCTCAAGCTGTTAGAGCCCGTGCGCGAGCTGTTCAAGGATGAGGTTCGTTTGTTAGGTCAGGAGCTTGGCCTCACTTCAGAGTTTATCGGCAGGCACCCGTTCCCCGGCCCGGGCTTGGGAG
>JAKJFL010000518.1:0-3087 GCA_022704935.1 Candidatus Rifleibacteriota bacterium | reverse complement strand
CCCTCGCAAGTGCTCAGAGCCGATCTTTTACCACACGGAGGACCCAGCGTATGTGATGCTCTCCATGAATGTGATTAGAACGGAGAGGATGAACATGCGCTTTCTATCTGCCGTTCTCAATTCTTCAGTCGTCAGATATTGGCTCAGGTATCGCGGAAACATGCAGGGGCTCAATTTTCAAATAGACGCCGCCCCCCTGTTACGAATCCCAATCCCGAAGGAACCGGCCAGTAAGCAGAGCATGTTCGGTTCTATCGTGGCTTTGATTCAATACGGCCATCTGGAAGGCGAGCCTGGCTCTGTTGCCGCAGCCGACTTCCTCGAAGACCTCATCGACGCCTGTGCGATGGAGTGTTACTTCCGCGAGCACATGGCGGAGCGTGACCTGCTCTTCCACGACCTCGTAGCCCCACACCTCGCCGCCTACGATCCCGCCGCCAGCGAGGCGCAGCAGCGTGAGTTCCTCGCCGACCTTCACCGCACGCTCAACTCCCCGTCGTCGAAGATCCGCAACCGCCTCCTCCGCCTCACCGCCGACAGCCCCGACCTGCTTGCTGTTATCAAAGCCGAAGGCCGCGCATGAAATCCCGGCTGCATCGCATCGAGATTCGGAACTTCAAAGCTTTCCGGGAATTCACCCTCGATCTCGAAGGCCGCCACCTCCTCGTCTACGGAGCCAACGGCGCCGGCAAGTCTTCCCTCTACTGGGCGCTCTACACCTTTCTCCAAAGCGCCCGGAAGAATCCCAAGGGCTGCATCGCGAAGTATTTCGAACCCGGCGGGCCTGAGAACCTGCTCAATATCCACGAAGATGCCGGGGCGAAGCCCGGCGAGATTGCCGTCACGCTGCGTGACATTGCATCGAAGATCGACACCACCTACCGCATCAGCAAGGCGGACCACGGCACGCATCAGCAGCCAGCGATACTGAAAGGCGATCTAGCGAGCGACTTCATTACTTACCGCTTCTTCTTCGGTTTTTCAGATTTCAAGAACTCCCAGAAATTCAATGTCTGGCCCCTGTTCGAGAAGGAGATACTTCCATTCTGCGTCTCCACGGGGGGCAAAGTGCCCGTCGACTGTTGGAATGCGATAAAGACAGGTGTAGCCAATCCAGCCGGCTACTCAGGCTACGCTGGTGCCGATGCCTATCAGGCGTTTCATGCGCGCACCTCAGAGTTCGCGGCTATGCTGCCCGGGATAGTGGATGCGATCAGTGCCCAAGCTCAGAAGTTTTACGATGAACATTTTGCCGCGGGTGACCCGGCCCCCATCAAGTTGAAGCTGGGCGTCACGACGATCCCTTCCTCCACAGGGGGGAATCAGTCGTCCTTTCAGTTCACCATCCCCGTAGTCGAGTTTGGAATTCAGGTTCCCGGTAAGCCGGCAATCACTCGCCCGCAGAGTTTCCTCAACGAGGCGAAGCTCACCCAGCTCGCCCTATGCGTCCGCTTCGCCGCGTCGCTGGTGAACCTGCGTGAGTCCGACCTCAAGCTTCTCGTCCTCGATGACCTCCTCGTCAGCCTCGACATGAGCAACCGGATGAAGGTCGTCGAAATACTGCTCTCCGAGACTTTCGCCGGTTACCAGAAGATCATCCTCACCCACGAACTCGGCTTCTTCCGCGAGTTCAGACGGAAGCTCGGCGCCAGCCACCCAAACTGGTGTTTCATCCGCTTGGAAGGGACTGCGGCCGGAAAGATCGAGGGACGGATCGAGAAAACAGAACTTCAAAAAGCCGAAGAATACCTTCACGGGCACAATCTCGACGAAGCCGCCGTTTGTCTGCGCAAGGCGGCCGACGACATGGCGAAACGCTACCGGGAGTGGACCGACGGAAAAAAACTGCCGCCTGGCGAATTCTTTTCCCTCACGGAGAATCTACGTGCTGCCCGCCAACGATTGCTGGAGAAGCTCCCCAACAAACTCTACGCGCGTGTGCTCCTCGGAACCCCTCCGGCCCTGCGCGATCACCTCGTGCCAACCAGTGACGTCGATATTGACGCATTGGCGGGTGTAGATGTTGCCGACCGAGGGCGACTCAAGTCAGCCCGGCGGTATCTCCGCTCACTGTTGAAGGACGACAATTGGCAGGTCATGGAGAACATCAGGTTGATCGACGAAGTCCTCGACACAACAGAACGTGTCTTGAATCCCGGCGCACATGGCGGAGACGCTCCCCTTTACCCCCATGAAGTCCGGAAAGCCTTGGATCTCGTTGCAAAACTAGAAACCTGCCTCGCCTGATTGTTCAATGAACAGCCCCGCTCACTTCACCGTCGATCCACGCGTCGCCACGATTTTGGGCGAGAACTACTCTTCCAGCGAACGAGCCCTGCGCGAACTCATCGACAACGCATGCGACGCCGGGGTGCGTTGGGATGGGATTGTCGCCCGACAGCGCCAGAGGGAGGAACAGCGAAGCAAGGGCTCAGTCGTGCCCGACTTCGTTCCTGCAGCCCTTGAGCAAGAGGTCGAGGTGATGCGGTCGACCGTTTTGAACAAGCTCAGTCACACAGGTCCGTACAAGGGACAGACACCTCAGGCGCCCATCCGCATGCAGCGATAAGCACCCGATATCAGTCTAGAAGATCGAGAATCAGATCGGGCACGAAGCCGGTTTGCTGGGGCGTGGCTCCTTGGTAGCCGAGGGGATTGCTCACGATCCGAGTGTTGCCGACGGTGTAGTCACGAAACGCGTGGACATGCCCATGTATCCATGCGCAGGGGCCGTTAGCTTCGATCATCGTTCCGAGATTCGAGGCGTAGGCAGCACTGATCAGATCGGATTCCCAGCCCGTGAGGAGCGACCGCGACGACGGAGCGTGATGCGAGAGGACCACCGAACATTCGGCGGGGCCTCCGGCCAGAAAGCGGCTCAACAACCGGCAGGATTCGGCATGACGCATCGCCGTCTGTGCCGGACGGAGCTTCTGGTAACGAGGTAGCGTGCGGATCTTCTTGTAGTCGTTCATTCCCGAGGAGCGGTCACTTGCACGAAACATCGCGTCGGTGCGCTGCTCGGGAAAGAGCGCGAAGTCGGTCCAGAGGGTGGCACCGAAAAAACGGTAACGGCCAAACTCAAAA
>JAKJFL010000517.1:0-3099 GCA_022704935.1 Candidatus Rifleibacteriota bacterium | reverse complement strand
CCCGCCCGCCTCGCCTCGACGCGGCTCCCCGAGAAGATGCTCGCCGACGTCGCGGGCAAGCCACTTATCGTACGCACGGCCATCGCCGCCGCCGAAAGCGGCGCGTTCGACCGGGTGATCGTCGCGACCGACAGCGAGCGCATCGTCGCGGCCGTCACTGCCGCCGGATTCGAGGCCCGGATGACGGATCCGTCTCTCCCGTCAGGCACCGCCCGCACTGCGGTTATATCTGAAGATATACAATACGATGTCTACGTCAACGTTCAGGGTGACGAGCCGCTCATCGACGCCGAAGGGCTGAAACGTCTCACGGCATGTTTCGCCGATCCCGCCGTCGAGATGGCGACCCTGTGGTATCCGCTTGCCGACGCCGACCGCGACAACCCGAACGCCGTCAAAGTCGTCGCCGATGCCCTTGGCAACGCCCTGTTCTTTTCACGCAGCCTGATTCCCTACCCCAGAAACGGCGAGGGGTTCGCACCGCGCAAACATATCGGAGTCTATGGATACAGGCGCGACACGCTGCGGCGCCTCGTTTCCCTGCCGCCGTGCGATCTCGAAAGAATAGAAAGTCTCGAACAGCTCCGTGCGCTGTATCACGGAGTCCACATCCGTCTCGTGGCCGCTTCGCGTGAGACCCTCGGCGTCGACACCGGCGCCGACCTCGAGCGCGTCAGGGCCGTCTTCGAAGGGAGGCTTCGCTGATGTCACGCTTCGTTTTCGTCACAGGCGGTGTTCTGTCCTCGCTCGGCAAGGGCATTACGGCCGCGTCGCTCGGCTGTCTGCTGAAGGCGCGCGGATTCAAGGTCACGATCATGAAATGCGACCCGTATCTGAACGTCGACCCTGGAACCATGAGCCCCTACCAGCACGGTGAGGTGTTCGTCACCGAGGACGGCGCCGAGACGGACCTCGATCTCGGCCATTACGAAAGGTTCATCGACGTCAACCTGACCCGGTATAACAGCATCACGACCGGCCAGGTCTACTCGCAGGTCATCGCGAAGGAGCGGCGCGGCGATTATCTGGGCGCGACGGTGCAGGTCATCCCTCATATAACGAATGCGATAAAAGAGATGATCACCCGCGTCGCCCACATCAACGACGCCGACTTCACGATCGTCGAGGTCGGCGGAACGGTGGGCGACATCGAAGGCGGCCCGTATCTCGAGGCGATCCGCCAGATGCGCAACGACATCGGCCGCGACAAGGTCTGTTATGTCCATGTGACCTTCATCCCGTATTCGAAAGTGATCGGCGAGATGAAGACAAAGCCGACGCAGCACTCGGTCCGCGAGATGCGCGCCGACGGTCTTTCCCCCGACATCATCGTCTGCCGCACGCAGAAGCAGCTCACGGCCGACGCCCGCGCCAAGATTTCCCTGTTCTGCGACATCGACCCGGACCACGTTCTCGAAGCCCGCGACGTCGACTGTCTTTACGAAATCCCCCTGCTGATGGAAGAGCAGAAGCTCGCCGATCTCGTCCTCCAGAAAATGCGTCTCGAAGACAAGGCCCAGTCCCCGACACCGGCGCTCGAAGCCTGGAAGCAGACAATCGTCGACCCGTTCCGCCGAAAGAAGCCGGCGAAGGTGCGCATCGGCATCGTCGGCAAATACACGAGGATCGCCGACGCCTACCTGAGCGTCGTCGAATCGCTCATCCACGCGTCTCTTCCGCACGAGGAGGCCGGTCTCGAACTCGTCTGGATCTCGGCGGAGCAACTCGAACTGGAAGGCGCCGAGCGGCATCTCGCCAGTCTGCACGGGGTCCTGGTGCCCGGCGGTTTCGGCGATCGAGGAACGGAAGGCAAGATCCAGGCGATCCAGTACTGCCGCGAACGGAAGGTCCCGTTTTTCGGAATATGCCTCGGTATGCAATGCGCCGTCATCGAGTTCGCCCGGAACGTCGCCGGTCTCAAGGGGGCGCATTCGAGCGAACTCGTGCCGGAAACGCCCCATCCCGTCATCAGCCTGATGCCCGACCAGGACGGTGTTCTCAAGGGAGGAACGATGCGGCTCGGCACGTATCCCTGCAGGCTTGCCGAGGGAACGCGGGCAGAGCGACTGTACGGCACGACGCTCGTCTACGAGCGCCATCGCCACCGGTTCGAGGTGAACAACGAGTATCGGGCGAGGCTCGGGGGACGCGGACTGACCTTCTGCGGAGCCAGCCCCGACCAGCGGCTCGTCGAGATGATCGAACTGCCGGAACACTCCTTCTTCGTCGCCTGCCAGTACCATCCCGAGTTCAAGTCGCGGCCCGGAAAGCCCCACCCGCTGTTCGCCGGCTTCTTCGACGCGGCGGTCGCGAAATGGGCCGAGGAGAAGTGAGGCGCATGGCATCGTCAAACACGTTCAGCATCCGTGGACATGCCGGAAACGCTCCGTTCTTCGTCATCGCCGGCCCCTGTGTGCTTCAGACCACGGAAGAGGCGCTCCACATCGCCAACAGGCTGAAAGAGGTCGCATCGAAACTCGGACTGCCGGCCGTTTTCAAGGCGAGCTTCGACAAGGCGAACCGCACATCGGGCGGAGGCCACCGGGGCCCCGGAATCGAGGCGGGCCTCGCGGCGCTCGCCGAGATCAAGTCGCAAACCGGCCTCCCGGTCCTGACGGACATCCATCTGCCCGAGCAGGCTAAACCGGCCGCCGAGGTCTGCGACGTTCTCCAGATTCCGGCCTTCCTGTGCCGCCAGACCGACCTGCTCCAGGCCGCGGCGTCCGCCTCACGCAACATCAACGTGAAAAAGGGTCAGTTCCTCTCGCCCTGGGACACCCGTCATATCGTGGCCAAAATAAAAACCGTGCGGCCCGACGCGGAGGTCGTCCTCACCGAGCGCGGAAGCTCGTTCGGATACGGCAATCTCGTCGTTGACATGCGTAGTTTCCCGATCATGAAGCAGTGGGCCGATGCGGTTGTGTTCGACGCGACGCACTCCCTGCAACTGCCGGGCGCCGCGGGCGACCGCACCGGCGGCCAGCGTGAATATATCCCGTGCCTTTCCCGGGCGGCGATGGCCACGGGCAGCATCGACGGCGTCTTCCTCGAAATTCACCCCGAGCCGGCCCGCTCCCCATCCGACGCAGACAACATCCT
>JAKJFL010000516.1:0-3103 GCA_022704935.1 Candidatus Rifleibacteriota bacterium | reverse complement strand
ATGCGCTTGCTCTGCTGCTTTGACAGGTTGCTGCGGCTTGGCTATACTCCGAAAAACAGGTTCTTGGAAAAGCAGAGATACAGCCGGAAGAGAGCGATGGGAGATCGGAAGATGATCAGGAAAATCGGGATTTGCCGCGAGCGGAAAAACCGCTGGGAACGACGCGTGCCGTTGGTTCCGGAAGACGTCCGCCGGTTGGTCGGCGAACACGGATACGAAGTGGTCGTGCAGGGATCGCCGTTGCGAGTCCATTCGAACGCGGAATATGCGGCTGCCGGCGCCCTGATAGATGACGGCATTGCCGGCTGCGATCTCGTGGTGAGCATGAACGAGCCCGCCGCGGAGCTTCTCCGGCCTGGCGGAACGTATCTGTATTTCGGCCGAACCGCTCCCGGACAATCGCTCGGCGACGCCTTTCTGCGCCGGCTGCAAGGGCTCGGCTGCACTCTTTTCGACGGCAATGCAATCACGGATGAACGCGGCCGAAATATCATATATATTGGAAGATATATCGGTCTCGCCGGAATGATCGATACCCTCTGGGCGTTGGGACAGCGATTGAAACACGAGGGATACGACACCTCGTTTGCCGCGATCAGACAGGCACATCAGTATGAAAATCTCGCGTCTGCGCGGCGTGCGATCATCGATATCGCCGAAGAACTCCGCGACAGACGTCTGCCGAGCGTTCTGCGCCCGCTGGTCTTCGGGTTCGTCGGCAATGACGGAATCTCGAGGGGTGCCCAGGAGATTTTCGATCTGTTGCCGCATCGGGAAATCACGCCGTCCGAACTGCTCGCCGGGAGCGTCTGCGGCGGAGGCAACGAGATTCTGAAAGTCGTTTTTTCCGAAGAACAGACGATTCGACTCGCACGAGGCGGGAAGTGGGCCGGCGGCGCCCGGATGGCGCAGTCCAGCCGGACCCGGCCGAAAGATGAACCGAATCGTGTGAATCTGACCGAGTTTTATCGTCACCCCACGCACTTCGAAAGCGATTTCGGACGGTATCTGCGACATCTTTCCGTCCTGGTGAACAGCCTCCCCCGGGCGACGGATGCGGCTAGTCTCGTGGCGAAAACGGATATCGAAGAACTGTGGAAAGGGCCCGGCAATCCCCGTCTGCGTGTCATCGGGGACCTGAGCGGAACGGTCGAAGGCGCCGTGGAAATCGCATCAGTTGCCATCCTTCCCGATGCTCCTGTCTACGTCTACGAACCGAATGCCGATGACATTGCCTACGGTGTCGACGGTCACGGCCCCGTCATCGTGTCCCTTGCCGATCCGGCCTGTGAACTGCCCGAAGAGGTGTCTGCCGGCATCAGTCATGCGTTGATGCCCCTGATTCAAAACCTGGCGAATGTCGAACTCGAAGCGCCGATCGAAAAGAGCGGGCTGCCGATGTCTCTTCGCCGGGCAGTCGTCCTGTGGCGCGGCAGGCTGACGCCGGCCTGCGGACACCTGCGCAATTTTCTGAAAGGGGCGACTTCCGAAGAAGAGACTGAAGGAGAGGCCTCGTCTGCCTTTCGGGCTTTCAAGAACGCGCCTGGCGTCGGTGTTTCCGGAAAAAACATCCTGATACTCGGCGGTGGCTCTCTGGCACGTCCTCTCGTTCACTATCTGCTCGAAAAGACCCGCCACGAGGTGGTCTGTGCCGATCAGACCCTGGGAATGGCTGCCGGCCTGATCAAGGGCTACCCCCGCGGCAAGGCCGTCGCCACCGAACTCGATAACCGACATGAACTCGAGCGCCTCATCAGATGCGCAGATTTTGTCGTAAGCCTGGTTCCCTACCGATATCACATTCCCATTGCTGAACTGTGCATCACCCACCGAAAGCACATGGTCACGACGAGTTATATCGGTGAAGCGATGCGGGAACTGGACGGGCGCGCACGTGATGCCGGAATCATGCTGCTGAACGAGATGGGCGTGATTCCCGGCATCGATCACATGATCGCCATGCGAAGCATCCATCGAGTCGTGGCGAACGGTGGGAAGGTGGCGGCGCTCAGAATGTACGGCGGCGCGCTTCCCGCGCCCGAAGCCGGCATGAATCCTCTCGGTTACAGATACAGCTGGGGCATGCGGTGCGTGCTCGATGCCGGCCGGATCCACGCCAGATATCGCGATCGGGGGGAGATAATAGATGTTTCCGGACCCGACGTATTCAGACACCTGAGCCTGGTGGCTGTTCCCGGGTTGGGAAAATTCGAAGCCTATCCATGCAGGAACGTGATTGCCTATGAAAACGTCTACGGCCTCACGGACGTGAAGACCTTGTTCCGCGGAACGCTTCGGAATCCGGGATGGTGCTCGTTCTGGGACAAGATGTTCAGCCTCGGATGGTCCAGCGACATGCCCCGGGTTGGTCTCGAAGGCAAGACCTGGGGCCAGATCATGCGTGTCCTGGTGCCCGGAAACGGTGATCTGGCAGCCGACCTGTGCTCCTGCTGGAATGTTCCGCGAGGGGCTGCCGAGATCAGGTGCGCCGAGTGGCTGGGTCTGCTCGGCGATGAAAAGGTGCCGGTCGGGCCGAACAACTTGCTCGACCTTCTGTGCGAGCATCTGCAAAGAAAACTTGCCTTCAGGTCCGGCGAGCGCGATATGATCCTGATGCATCATGAACTTGTCGCCGAGTATCCCGACAGGCTCGAACGCATAACCTCGACACTGACCGATTATGGCGTTCCGAACGGGGATCTGGCCGTTGCGCGCACCGTCGGCCTTCCGATCGCGATCTTCCTCAAGGTGTTCTTCGAAGGTATGATTCAGGGGCTGAGTGGGGTTTTGATGCCGACCATTCCCGCTGTGTACAGGCCGATTCTCGAAGAACTGGAATCGATCGGAATTCGGATGACGGAGCATGTCGAAGCCGTAAAAACAGCCTGAGAGCTGAATGCTCGCAGCCTCGCCTTGTGATGGGGTGAAAAGCATGCTAAGATTCGCCCCTGAACGCGTCAGAAATGGGATCGGGGGGAGCGGTTCGATTTCCGGGCGTGCACTATCGCTCGTGAGGAACAGATGGAAGGTGTTTACGGGTATCTCCCGTGGTTACAGCCCCGAACCGCTTTTCTGGCGAAAACGCCCGGCCGCAGGTGCCTGG
>JAKJFL010000515.1:0-3116 GCA_022704935.1 Candidatus Rifleibacteriota bacterium | reverse complement strand
GCCGCCGTACCGGCGGATGTTCGCGCAGAGCAGATAGGCGCCGGTGCGCCAGTCCGTGCCGTCGACCCGCACGCGGAGGGCAGGAGGCCTGTAGAATGGGTAGCGCAGGGCTGTTTCGAGATGAAACGCATACTGGCCGAGCAGGCGCTTTGAACGGGCCGGAACGTGGCCGGCGACGTGGGCGTCGAACCCGAACCCGGCTGACATGAGAAACCGCCTGCCGTTCATCCGACCCGTGTCGAGTCGCTGCACCGTGCCTGTCAGGAGCAGTTTGGCCGCTTCCCGGAGGTTGAGCGGAATGCCGAGCTCCTTCGCGACGACATTTGCCGTGCCGGCCGGCAGAAGCCCGATCACGCCTTCGGCGGGAAACTCAGCGATCGCTTCGAACAGCGTCCCGTCGCCGCCGCAGACGGCGACGAGCGTATCAGGATCGCTTCCGTGACGGCGCGCTAGTTCGGTCGCGTGGCCGGGTCGTTCGGTCCAGACGAGTTCGGTGGGGAGATGAGCCGAGAGCAGGTCGACGGCCGCCCGCACCCCGGCCTGATCCCGTCCCCGGGCTCCCGGATTCGCAATCAGGACGACGTTGCGAAGGCTCATGAAATCTCGACGGCGTGAGGATCTTCCAGGTCGCCTGCGATGACGCAGGGCCTGGCGACGGGATCATGGTTGAAGACCACGGTGGTCTTCGTGTTCAGCACCTGGTCGATGAACCGCTGACGCGCCCGGAGGCTTTCCATCGGCCGGATGTCGAACGCCGACTGCCAGGTCGCGCCGAGATGACAGGATGTCGGACAGAGGTCCGCGGGCCATGCGAACTTCTGTTCTTCGCTCTGGAGAAACACCATCTGATGATGGGCCGTGTGGCCTCCCGTGACTTTCAGCAGAACGCCTGGCAGAATCTCGATGTCGCCGCTGACCAGCTCGAGACGGCCTGTTTCCTGCAAAGGGATCACCGCATGCGGAACGTAGGATACGCGCGTCCGTTCATTCGGCCTGCATGCGTCGTTCCATTCGCCGAGCTGAACGATATGGCGGGCCTGGGGAAAGACGGGCACGCACTCGCGGCGATCATCGGTGAACCGCGTTGCGCCGCCGACATGATCGACATGAAGGTGCGTGAGGACGAGATGCGTGACGTCGGACGTGGTGATCCCGAACGGTGCCAGGCGCTCTTCCCAGGACGCCAGCCGGGTGATGTCGCCGTATTCGCGCTGTCTGAGCGTGAGCTTGTCGCCGATGCCCGCATCGACGAGAAGGACGAAATCCTTGCCACGTACAAGAAGCTGGTGCAGACCGAGGGTGACCCGATTCTGCGCATCGGGGGGCATACGTTTTTCCCAGAGAGGTTTAGGGATCACGCCGAATATGGCCCCGCCGTCGAGCTTCCGCGTACCTTCCGTCAGAATCGCAATGTCAAAATCGCCCAGATGCATGCAAGCCTCCCGTCAATCGCTGCCTGATTCTTCTTCGATCCGGAATGAGACGTTGAGAGGGCCGATCGCGTAAGTGTCTTCCTTGACGACGGCGATCAGATTCAGCCGGCGGCCGAGACTGCGAATCTGGTTCACCATGTCGAAGAACGAGAGCATCGATTCGGAGGAGAGATTGCCGAACCGCCCGGTGAGCGGATTGTCGATCATTCCCGCCCGGACGACCTCGTGGTTGATCTCGTCCATGAAGTCCTGGATGGTTCTCGCTATTTCCGTGCGGTCGCGCGAGCCGTCCACCTCGAGCGACGCGATCTCCTGGCCGGCCTTGAAGATGAGGCTGTTGGGCCGGACGATGAACTTGACCTTGCCCAGCGACTCGCCGACGGCGATGTTTTCGTCCGCGACCGCGCCCACGACGATGTCCGCCGGGGATGTGGCGATCAGGTCTGCCATCTTGTCGATCTGGGCGTCGTTGTCCGCGAAAAAGGAGGAACCGTCCTTCACGATGAGGCCGCGCGAGCGGGCCTTGTCGGACAGTTCGCGAACGAACGACCCCAGGTCCGTGCGCACGTCGGAGGCGAGGCGGCCGCTGGGGAAGACGCGGGCGAAGATCGGCTCGTTCTTCCGGAAGACCACGATCTCCTGCTCCTTCGAGCGCATTCTCGTCTGGAGTTCCTGTATTTCGTCCGTGAGCCGCGTCCGCTCGGCTTTGAGTGTCTCAACGTCCTTCGTCAGCTCCTGGACCGAAAACAGGGCGATCTTGACGCTGTCCGACATGATCGCAGCGACGGTCAGGGTGAGCAGGGTGATGGACATGCCGGTGCCGACCGCGACGACGAGCGCCGTCACGCGCGGGCGAAGGCCGAAGACGCTGAGGCGCCGCTTCCCGACCAGCGTTCCCAGGTAGTCGCCGATGTAGGCGATGACGCCGCTCACGACGAGGAGAACGAGGGTGTAGATCACGACTGGGGCCGTTCTTTCTCTATCTGGTCGAGCTGGAACCGTTCGCCCAGATAGAATTTGCGCGCCGTCTCGTCGTTCGCGACGTACGAAGCGGTGCCCGAGACGAGGATCCGGCCGAGATTCATGATGTAGGCGCGGTCGACGATCGCGAGCGTCTCGCGCACGTTGTGGTCGGTGATCAGCAGGCCAAGCCCCTTGCGCTGGAGCTGGAGGACGATCGACTGGATGTCCTGGACGGCGATCGGGTCGACGCCGGCGAACGGTTCGTCGAGGAGGATGAAGCTAGGTTCGGCCGCGAGCGCGCGCGCGATCTCGACGCGCCGGCGTTCGCCTCCGGAGAGGGCGTATCCAATACTGTCGACTATTTTATGAATGTGGAGTTCCTGGATCAGGTAGTCGAACCGTCGCTGACGCTCTTCCTGCGGGATGTCGATGTTCTCGAGGATGAGCCAGATGTTCTGGCGGACGGTCAGCTTGCGGAAGACGGAGGCTTCCTGCGGCAGATACCCGATGCCGCGGCGCGCTCGCCTGTACATGGGCATCTGGGAAATATCGCGGTTGTTATATTGAATGACGCCGGCATCCGGCTTGACCAGTCCCGTCACCATGTAGAACGAGGTCGTCTTGCCGGCGCCGTTCGGGCCGAGCAGACCCACGATCTCGCCCTTGCGGATGTAGAACGAGACGTCGTCAACGACTTTGCGGCCGCCGTAGGACTTGCAG
>JAKJFL010000514.1:0-3122 GCA_022704935.1 Candidatus Rifleibacteriota bacterium | reverse complement strand
CCGGCTCGAGGAGCAGCGCATCGTCGTGCGCCGCGCGAAGCACGGCGAGATGATCCGCTCGCTCGACGGCATCGACCGGAAGCTGACGACCGAGATGCTCGTGATCGCCGACGCGGCCCAACCCGTCGCCATTGCCGGCGTCATGGGCGGCTTCAACACCATGGTGACCGAAACCACGACGAACATCCTGCTCGAAGGCGCCTTCTTCGATCCGATCTCGATCCGCAGGACGTCGAAAGCCCTCGGCCTGATGTCCGATTCGTCGTATCGGTTCGAGCGCGGCACCAACATCGACAACGTGCCGATCGCCCTCAACGAGGCAGCGCGGCTCCTGGGCGAGATCGCCGGCGGCACCGCCGTCGCGGGCATCGTCGACGCGTATCCGGCGCCGGCGCCGCTCAAGCGCGTGATGCTCCGCACCCGGCGCGCCTGCCGCCTGATCGGCGTCGACCTGAAGCCCCAGCAGCTCGAAACCCTGCTGCTGCGCCTGAAGTTCGAGGTCACCCGCGAAGGCGAGACCCTGTGGGTCGGCGTTCCGCCCTACCGGCACGACATCGAGCAGGAGGCGGACCTGATCGAGGAGTGCGCCCGCCTGTTCGGGTACAACAACATCCCCGCGAAACTGCCGGCGACCTCGGCGCCACCGCGCCTGGAAACGCCGATTCAGAGCCTCGTCAAACGCGTTCGCGACCATCTCACGAGCCTCGGCCTCCACGAAACGATGACCTACAGCTTCATTCCGGCCGCCACACCGGCGGAACTGGCCGAATGCGAGCCGCTCAAGCTCCAGAACCCGCTTTCCGAGGAACTGGCCGTCATGCGGACGGGCCTGATGGCCGGCATGATCGACGCCGTCAGACGCAATGTCCTCGCCGACGAGTACGATCTGCAGCTGTTCGAAATGGGCCGCGTCTTCCACCGGGGCGCCGGCGGGATGTCCCAGGAGTCGGACCGGCTGTGCATCGGCCTGTGCGGTTCGGCCAACATGCGCGACTGGCACCGGAGCCGCGAAACGAACGACATTTTCCGGCTCAAGGGGCTGATCGCCTCGATCGGCAGGCTGGCCGGCCAGACCGTCCAGTTCAAGGCGGGAACATCGCCAGCGCTTCACCCATCCAACCAGTTCCAGATCCTCGTATCCGGCAAGGCCGCCGGGCATCTCGGACAGGTCAATCCGACATGGCTCGACAACCGCAAACTTCCGCGCGAGATGTTCTTTGCCGAACTCGATATCGGCCTTCTCGCCGACGCCCCGCGCCAGATGCCGAGGTTCAGGGCGATTCCAGAATTCCCCGCCGTCCGTCGCGATCTGGCCGTTCTGCTTCCGCTCACCGTCCGTCATGACGACGTCATCGGCATCGTGAAATCCGAGGCAGGCCCTCTGCTTGAAGACGTCAGGCTGTTCGACGTGTATCAGGGGAAAGGCCTCGATCCCGACCGCCGTTCACTCGCATTTTCATTGACTTTCCGATCGCCGGAGCGCACTCTTACGGAAGAGGATGTTCAGCCCAGAATCGATGCCGTCGTCGCAAAAATAGCCACGGAGCTGGATGGCCGGCTTCGCGACAAGTGACGTGAGCATCGACAGAGGCATGGGAGGATAACGTATGCATGAGTTGTATACAATATTTCTCGATCAATCCGTGGCTCAGTTCACCACGATGGGCCTGGTATTCTTCATCTCGATCGCCTGGGTATACAGGCTCTGGTCCAACGCTCAGCTTGCACACGTCAAGTTGACGACCGCGGAAAATATTCAGATCTATGGTTTCGGGGTCGTCGCCCTGATCACCGCCATGATCATGTTCGGGTATATCGCCTTTCCCAACAATGCGGAAAACCTGCTCGACATGATCGGGTTGAAATACCCGCTGTTCGCCTTGACCAGTTTCGTTCAGCGGGGAATTCTCTGGGTCATACGGCTGTTCATGTAAGTCCGTCGCAACAAGCCGCCGGCTGTCGGGCAATCCGCAGCCGGCGGCTCTCGTTAAGGGTGTCAGTTCAATCAAGCGAGGATGGAGGATACGATGAAACGAATCTTCATGTTTTGTCTGGTGATTTCCGCGTTCCTATCGGCGATGGGAAGGCCTCTCTGGGCCGACGGCATGATCATCCCGATCGACCCAGAGGATCCGCGGCGCGAGCGCGTCATTTTCCGGCCGCCGATGCCTGAACAGAATTTCACGGTCCCGCTGTCGGTCACGCGGCACCGCGTCACCGTCGAGATCAAGGACATCGCGGCGTCGACGAAGGTTGACCAGGCGTTCTACAACCATGAAAACCGGGTCGTGGAAGGCCTGTATATCTTCCCCCTCCCGGTCGGGGCCTCGATCAGCGGCTTCGCGATGGACATCGAGGGCAAGATGACGAAGGGCGAGCTGCTCGACGCCGACAAGGCCCGTTCCATCTATGAGAACATCGTCCGGCAGATGCGCGACCCGGGCCTTCTCGAGTTTTTCGGCACCGGAATCTTCAAGACCCGCATCTACCCGATCGAACCGCTGAAGGAGAAGCAGGTCAAGATCGAGTATCAGGAAGCGCTTCGCGCGGAGGGGAATCTCGTCAGATACGTGTATCCCCTGAACATCGAGCGGTTTTCCCAGGAACCGATGAAGGACGTCTCGATCGAGATCAAGCTTTCCTCGAAAACCCCGATCACGACGATCTACTCCCCCACCCACTCGATTTCGATCAAGAAGAACGGCGACTATGCCGCGACGATCGGCTTCGAAGCCGACTCGATCCGCCCCGACAAGGATTTCGTGCTCTACTACGCCCTGTCCCAGAAGGATCTGTCGATGTCGTTCCTCGCCAACCGGCCCGACCCGAGCGAGGACGGCAGTTTCATGGTCATGCTGGCCCCGCGCAGCGAGCTTCAGCAGGCCGCGATGCCGGCGATCGACGTAGCGCTCGTGCTCGACACCTCGGGCAGCATGGCCGGCGCGAAGATGGACCAGGCCCGCAAGGCGCTCGAGTTCTGCGTGAACGCGCTCAAGAAGGGCGACCGCTTCAACCTGATCACCTTCTCGACCGATGTCGACGGGTACAAGAACGAACTGATGGAGATGGATGACAAGACACGCGCGGGGGCGCTCGAGTTTATCAAGCGGCTCGAGCCGGTC
>JAKJFL010000021.1:0-14270 GCA_022704935.1 Candidatus Rifleibacteriota bacterium | reverse complement strand
CGAGCGTTCCATCGCTTCGCGCGCGAGCGCCTCGTCCGCCGGCCAGGGACAACACTCGTCGAACACCATCATGATCTCGGCCCCGATCGAGCGCTGGATGCGCATCGACTCCTCGGGCGTCAGCCACAGTTTCGCGCCGTCGAGGTGCGACGAGAAATGCACCCCCTCGTCGGTGATCTTGTTCAGCTTTTTCAGCGAGAACACCTGGAAGCCGCCCGAGTCCGTCAGCATCGGCCTGTCCCACTTCATGAACCGGTGCAGGCCGCCGAAATGGTCCAGAATCTCGGTGCCGGGGCGAAGCCAGAGGTGATAGGTATTGCCGAGAATGATCGTCGCCCCCGCCGTGCGAACTTCCTCAGGCGAAAGTGTTTTCACTGAACCGCACGTTCCGACGGGCATGAATACCGGGGTCGGAATTTCTCCCCGGCGCGTTCTGATGCGCCCCACCCTGCCCCAGCATTCGGATGACTCGGATTCGATGGTGAACTCGAAGAACCGCTCGCTCATGGTGTCTGATCCGCCTTAGATGATTGCCATCGCATCGCCGAAGCTGAAGAACCGGTATTTCCGGGCGATGGCGTCCCGGTAAAGTTCGAGAATGCGCTCGCGTCCGCAGAAGGCCGCGACGAGCATGATGAGGCTCGAACGCGGCAGGTGAAAGTTCGTGATCAGATGATCGACCGCTTTGAACGTGTAGCCGGGCGTGATGAAACAGGACGTTTCCTGCGGTCCCGTGCGCAACCGGCCGTCTTCACCCATCGCCGACTCCAGGGACCTGACCGAGGTGGTGCCGCACGCCCAGACGGAGCCGCCGGAAGCGCGAACCGAGGCATGCAATCCCGAAAGCTCCGGGCTTATATAATATCTTTCACTATGCATAACGTGTTCATCGGTGTCATCCGCCTCGACGGGTTTGAACGTGCCAAGGCCGACGTGGAGAAGGGTCTCCCCGATCAGCACGCCTCGTGAGCGAAGATCGTCGATGAGCCGGGCGTCGAAATGCAGCCCCGCGGTCGGCGCGGCGATCGAGCCCTCCTCGCTCGCGAACACGGTCTGATAACGCTCGGGGGTGCTTTCCCGCGACGTGATATAGGGCGGAAGCGGCATCTCTCCGTGCTCGCGAAAGACGGCGACGATGTCCCGGCAGTGGCCGGCCCGGAGCACGCGCAACCCCGATTCCAGCACGGCTTCGACGGTCAGCGTGGCGCCGCCGGGAACCGTGTGACAGGCACCAGGTTTGAACCGTCGCCCGGGCCTCACCATCGCCTCGCACCGGCCATCACCCAGATCGCGCACGAGCAGGATCTCCGCGGGCTTCGCACCCGGAGGCGGGCAGGAGAACAGCCGGGCCGGAATGACGCGGGAGCGGTTCACGACGAGCAGGTCCCCCGGTGGAATCAGCGTAAGGATGTCACGAAACGTCAGGTGGTCGACGGTCTCCACGGAGCGATCGAAGACGAGAAGCCGCGACGCCGTCCGCTCCGGGGCCGGAGTCTGGGCGATCAGTTCGGGCGGAAGGTCGAAATCGAACAGCGACGTTTTCATCGTGTTCCTCAGCGGGACTGGGATGCGATGCTATCCGCGGGGGGCGGGGCGGAAGCCGTCGTCGTCCGTGCGGCTTCGCTCGCGTGTCCCCGGGTCGCGAAGGGCGCTTCCAGATCGAGCAGGGAAAGGGTCGCGAAGTGCCTGGCGCCGATCGCGACAGCTTCTTCCTTGAATGGAAGATAGTAACTGATCTTGTCGATATACCGGGCGTCGCCCGGCAGGGACATCGTCTGGATCGAAATAGGACCGTTCTTGAGCGCGAGCGCCAGATCGAGCATTTCGGCGATGCGCAGATCGGTGCGAATATGCCCGTAGGCTTCCTGGATCAGCTGGGGCAGCCGCACAACGATGGACGGGGTCTTGATCTTCTCGAGAACTGCGCTGATGAAGCGCTGCTGGCGCTTGATACGACCGAGATCGGCGGCCGCGTCGGCCCTGAACCGCACGTATTCGAGGGCTTTTTTCCCGTTCAGGTGCGCCTGGCCCGGGTTGAAATGGATGTGAACGTTTCCCCAGTTGTCGTCGTAATGCATGGGTTGCTCGATCATCAAATCGATCCCCCCCAGCAGGTCGATGGTGTTCGTGAAGCCGGCAAAATCGACCATGACATACCGGTCGATCGTGATATCGAGCAGCTCCTCGATCATGCTCCGGAGGGCAAGCTCGCCGTGGCGCGCATACATCTCGTTGATCTTGTGGGCCGCCCCGTTGATGAGCGCCCTGGTATCACGCGGAACGGAAAGAGCCGTCACGCGCCGCTCGTGCGGGTCGATGCCGACCACCAGGATCGTGTCGGTCCGGTGCGATCCCTCGACCGAATCGATGCCGAGGCACAGGATATTCATGCGCGACAGCCGGGAAACACCGGCCGGCTCGGAGTTCCCTTCCCCACCGGACACCCCGGCACGCTCGGCAATCTCTCCCGTCGGCACGCGGATGAAGAACCATCTCTGCATCCATCCGGCGAAATAGAGAATGTTCAATAGAACAAACAATATTTCGAGAACGGCCCAGGCGCTTCTTCCGTTTCGTCCTCCGGGAAGCGGCCGCTCCGTCGTCTCGCCCTCCTGAACCGAAGCCGGTTCCTTTGCCGGAGGCATCATTCCCGGTTCCATGCACTACCTGCGGCGAAAACGCCGGCTGTCCGTACGGCGGCGGGGCCGGGCTCGGTATCTCGCCTGTCCCGTTCCGCGCGATCGGCACACACGCGTTTGAGAGCCACGACGTTCTTCCAGCGGCATTCGATCGGCAAATCCGAGCTGCGGATGCGGTCGCGTTCCAGCTCTCCTCGTGAAGGATCGAGAGCATCGGCCATGATGAGAGCCCTCGTCAGGGGTGCATGAGCCGGCCTGGGGAACGTGTGCCACCTGACGGCACGGCAGAGTGCCGGCGGCGGCGGAGGCGTTAGGCTTTCAAGGAACGCGGCGGCGGCGGCCCCGTGCGCCAGCATCGGAATCTTTTTCTCGAGCGTCCCGAGGCGTATGCCGGCGCGTTCGACCATCGCATGGATCTCGGACGACCCGGCCCCGCGAAACAGGTCATGCGCCAGCCCCGCGAGCAGGCCGAGCCTCGCATCGAGACCGAACTCGCAGGCATATTCCGCCGCGAGCCTGGCGACACTTTCCACATGCGTCCTCAGACCCGCCGGGAGCGCGGCCGCCCTGGCAGATATTATATCATGCCATATACCATACGGGCCGGTCCAGCAACCGTAATATCCCCGCTCCACGATCTGCGCCATGACGGCCGGCGGCACCGGCAGACGTCTCAGACGCCCCCGGGCGATCTCGCTCCTGACGGATCTCGACGAAGCCGGATCGGGTTCGAGGGGAACCCAG
Organism: Candidatus Rifleibacteriota bacterium; assembly: GCA_022704935.1. Lineage (GTDB taxonomy): Bacteria > Muiribacteriota > Ozemobacteria > Ozemobacterales > Ozemobacteraceae > MWAR01. The sequence goes on along the minus strand of JAKJFL010000021.1, from coordinate 10,887 downwards.
CCGCTCCGGGCGTTCGGAAGAGACAGATCGCCGGCTACTCCCGGCCGGACGACGACGGCAAAACCGATCTCACGCACCAGCTCTTCGGCGGACATCCAGCCCGGGAGGTCCCGGAGGGAGTCGGCCCCGATCACCAGCATGAAATCGCATCCGGCATGGCGTTCCCGTAGGGCGCGCACGGTGCGGAACGTATAGGACAGACCGCCCAGGTCGCGCTCGACGTCGCAGATGCGGAGGCCGGGCAAGCCGCGAATGGCCGTTTCCACCATGGAGCGTCGAGCCTCGTATGGCAGAAGGTCGAAACCTTCCTTGTGAACGGGCTGATGAACGGGAATGAACCAGACCTCGTCGAGGCCGCATGCATCGCGCGCCGACTCGGCGATCCTCACGTGGTGTCGATGAACCGGATTGAAGCTGCCCCCGAAGAGGCCGATCTTCATGAGAAGAACTCCCTGAGGGCGAACTCCATTTCCCCGATGGCGACGGTGTCTTCTTTGTCCGCATCGATGCGGGCAAGCTCGTCCGTCAGTCCCATTTTCTGGATCTTCTTGCGGAACCGGGCCACCCCTTCGTCACTGGCGAAATCAGTCATCGCGACGAGGCGCTCGATTTCGGCGCCTTTCACGATCCAGTATCCCTTATCGATCTCTTCGATCTGGAACGGGGGCAGGTAGGCAAACACCTTTTCGCCGGCGGCGGGCGTCATCGTCTCCTGGACCGGCAGGGTCGCGAGTTCGGCGCAGATACGCTCGGCCAGTTCCTTGGTTCCTTCCTTGGTAGCACCGGAAAGGGGGAACGCCGGAAGCTTGCGCTTTTTCAGGGCTTTCTCGAATTTTTTCCAGGCCTCGCGCGCCTCGGGCAGATCCATTTTGTTGCCCACGACCAGCATCGGCCGTTCGAGCAGCGAGGGATCGAACTCGCCAAGTTCGCGCATGATCACGTCGAAGGTCGCGAGCGGTTCGTCCGGGTCGATCTCGCAGAGATCGACGAGATGCACCAGAAGGCGGGTCCGTTCGATGTGCTTCAGAAACTGGATACCAAGACCCGCGCCCATGTGAGCGCCCTCGATCAGCCCGGGCAGGTCGGCAACGCAGAACGCCGGCAGGCCGTCGGGTTTGACGATACCGAGATGCGGAACGAGCGTGGTGAAGGGGTAATCCGCGACTTTGGGCCTCGCGTTGCTGATCGCGCGAAGCAGGGTCGATTTTCCCGCGTTGGGAAGACCGACCAGGCCGACGTCGGCAAGCAGCTTCAGTTCGAGGCGGAGGTGCTTCTTTTCGCCGGGCTCGCCTTTTTCGGCAATACGCGGGGCGCGCCTGACCGAACTCGCGAACCGAGCGTTTCCCTTGCCTCCGCGCCCGCCGCGCGCCACGACGAACCGGGCACCGGCACTCGCAAGGTCACCGAGCAGTTCACCGTTTTCGACATCGTAGACGAGCGTTCCGACGGGAACCCGGATCGTTGCGTCGAGCGCGTCGGAACCGATCATGTCTTTCGGTCCGCCCTTTTCGCCTGGCTTCGCGCGATAGATGCGCTGATAGCTCAGTTCATACAGCGTGTTCAGGTCGCGCGTGGCTACCAGGACGACATCGCCGCCCCGACCGCCGTCACCGCCCGAAGGGCCGCCGAACGGTACGAACTTCTCGCGGCGGAAGGCAATCATGCCGTCGCCGCCTTTTCCGGATTCAACTTCGATTACAAGTTCATCAACGAATTTCACCCGGAGATTATACCACAAACCCCGTAGACGCGCACTGCCGTGCGCGCACAATTCGGATTTTTTTGGAGCCATGCCGAATGATGACGTTTCCGAAGAATCGGGCAGAGCGGCATTGACGCAACTCTTCGGCACGTGATAGTTTTCACGCGCTGTTCTCGATTCGAATTCACGGCACAGACGCCGGAGGAGAAATCCGTATATGAAGGTCCCGCTGCTGGATCTCAAGCCCCAATACGCCCAGATCAAAGACAAGGTCGTTCCCGAAGTGCTTGCCGTCATGGAAAGCCAGGGATTCATCCTCGGCCCCCGCGTGGAAAAGGTGGAGCAGGAGCTCGCCGCCTACACCGGCGCGAAATACGCCGTCGGCGTCTCATCCGGAACCGATGCGCTTCTGCTATCCCTCATGGCGTTGAATATCGGCGCCGGCGATGAGGTCATCACGACCCCGTACAGCTTTTTCGCGACCGCCGGCGCGATTGCCCGCGTCGGTGCGCGCGCCGTCTTCGTCGACATCGAGCCCGACACCTACAATATCGACGCCACGAAGATCGCCGCCGCGATCACGCCGCGCACGAAGGCGATTCTCCCGGTTCACCTGTTCGGCCAGTGCGCCGACATGGATGCGATCATGAAGGTGGCTCGCCAGCACAAGCTGCCGGTCATCGAAGACGCCTGCCAGTCGATCGGCTCCCGTTTCGACGACAAACAGGCGGGAACCATCGGAGATTTCGGCTGTTTCAGTTTCTTCCCCAGCAAGAACCTCGGCTGCTTCGGTGACGGCGGCCTCGTCACGACCAACGACGAGCAGCTGTATCAGCGCGTCAAGAAGCTGCGCGTGCACGGCGGCGAGCGCCAGTATCACCACCTGGAAGTCGGCATCAACGGCCGGCTCGACGCCCTGCAGGCGGTCGTCATCTCCGTCAAGCTGCCTCACCTGGCCGCCTGGACCGAAGGCCGCAGAAAGAACGCCGCCCGCTACAACGAGCTTCTCGCCGGCAACAAAAGCGTCCGCACCCCCGTCGCCAAGCCGGGCCGATATCACATCTACAACCAGTATGTCATCGGCGTCGAGCGGCGCGACGAGCTGAAACAGTTCCTCACCGAGAAAGAGATCGGCTGCGCCGTGTATTATCCGCTCAGCCTCCACGAGCAGGAATGCTTCAAATCGCTCGGCTACAAGCATGGCGACTTCCCGAATTCGGAAGCGGCCGCCCAGCACACGCTCGCGCTTCCCGTGTATTCGGAGCTCCCGGACGGAGCGCTCGAGTATGTCGCGTCCGCGATCAACGAGTTCACGAAGCGCTGATACCACCTCCCGTCATGTCCAGGGGCACGGTTTTCGACCGTGCCCCTTCGATTTGCCTTCGGTTTTGCCGATGTTTCCTGAGACCCCGGTACGCGCGACGTGTCGGGGCAGGATTCGTGCTTAGGAGGCAAAACAATGGCGCAGGAGAACCTGTTCGAAGGCATCCTCCGCAGCCTCGACCGACATCGGGGAGCGGCCGTCATGATCGTAGCCGCGACGCTGCTCGTCACGGCGCTCGTCAGCCGCGTCTTCCCGACCGTTTACGAGAGCAAATCCCTTCTCAGGGTCATGACAAGCGAGTTACGCCCCGGCGACAGCCCGGCCGCGGCGATGAACGGTATCCTTTCCCAAAAGGACGTGATCGGAGAAGTTCTCCAGACCTGCGGGCTCGACCTCGGAAAGTCGGAACCCCGCTATGCGCCTTTCTCGCTGGAGGATGCCGGCCAGGGCCTCGTGAAACTCACTGTTCGCGATCCGAATCCGACGGAGCTGCCTGCGCTTGGTGACGCCGTCATCAAGATGCTCTCGGAGCGGTTCCTCGGGTATTCGAACGAGACGAATCTGTTCGAGATCGAGATGCTCGAAAAAAAGAAGAGCGTGCTCAAAGAGAAGCTCGACGAGGCGCGCCGAGGCACATCGGAAGCCCTGCCGTCGCCGCTTTTCGAGAACGAGGCGCTTGCCCTCGACGAGGAAATCCAGCGCGTCGGCACGAAGCTACAGGCAGACAAGAAGCGCTTGCAGACCCTTCCCCGCATTCGCGTCGTCCCGTCGTCCCGCACTGACAACGCCCTGGCGGAAGTGCGCGACACCCTCGCGGAGGCCCGCGCGGAGCTTGCTCGCCTGCTCGAAACCTATCGCGAGAAGCACCCCAAGGTGGTCGCGGCGAACGAGTTCATCGCCGAGCTCCAGGCCCGCCAGCGCAAACTAGCCTCGCAGCGGGACAGAAAAGAACCGAACCCCGAGTATGATGCCCTGCAGCAGGAAATCGATACGAACACGGCCAAACTGGAAGAATTGAAGAAGCGCTGGTTCGAAGCCAACCGGACCCCGCCCGAACCGACCCTGGCAAGCCCCTTCGGCGGCCGCACACCCGCCCTCGCCTCTTCGGCCAGCACCTCCCGCATCAGATCTCTCGAACTGCTCTACTCCGATGTCACGATGCGGCTGGAAGAGCTGCAGATCAAGCAGTCGACCGCGGTCGGGCGGATCCAGGTCCTCCGCAAGGACATCGATGCGCCGAAGCCGATCGGCCTTTCCCTGCTCCAGCGCGAACTCGCGGCAATGCTGGGCGGAACGCTTCTCGCCGTCTTCCTGCTCTACACGCCGATTCCGATGAAAGCGGAATTCGTGGGCACTCCCACCCCGGTTTTCGTCTCGGCCCCCGGCTACGAGGCCAGACCGTCGACGCACCTGCTCGAGATGTCGCCGCTCTCGTCGACGCGCCTCGCGCTGCCAGTGCCCGACTCGGTTCATCACGCCTGCTATGACGAGCGGCTGATCGTTCTCAACGAGCCCGATTCGAGGCGGCTCGAGCCCTATCGGGCCCTCGTGTCGAATCTCCAGATCGCGCTCGCCGACAACGCCACCCGCATCATTCAGATCTGCTCGTCCCGCTCGGGAATGGGGCGAAGCACGCTGACGGCGAATCTCGCCATACTGTTCGCCCAGGCGAACTACTCGGTCGTCCTGATCGATGCGAACTTCCGGCGGCCCGTCCTGCACCGCATCTTCGACACCGACAATCACACCGGGCTCAGCACGGCCCTCTGCGGCCAGTCGTCGGCGAACATCGTGAAGCCGACGATGCTCAAGAATCTCGGCCTGATCACGGCCGGTCCGATTCCGCCGCACCCGGTCGAGCTTCTGGGCTCGGTTTCGATGATCGAACTGCTGGACACCCTCAAGCGCAGGGTCGAACTGGTCCTCATCGACACCCCGGCGCTTCTCGAATACCCGGATGCCGGCATTCTCGCCGAGCAGGTGGGCGGCGTCGTTTTCCTGCATCGCGAGGGAGAGCCCGAGGCGGACATCAAGGCCAGCCAGGATTTCCTGAAGAACATCCGGGCCACCGTTCTCGGCTACGTCACGACCTGAACCGTTCTTTCATTGCTCTACAGCAGGCCGTCCGGCGATCACGGGCGGCCTGTTTCGTTTTCCCCGTGCCGGGATTTCTCTGCTGAAAATGATTTTGTGAATGATGAGACCGTGCTAATATTTCAGGCATCGTCTCAGGAGAAAAAGCGTTGTTCGAGTTCACCGTTCCCCAACCACCTGACCTCTGGATCCGCCTGATCGCGCTCGCGGGGGCCGCCGTCGGCATGGTCACCGATATGCGCCGGGGCAAGATTTACAACTGGCTGACATTTCCCCTGATCCTGACCGGCTGGCTGGCGAACCTCTGGTGGTACGGCTGGTCAGGTCTCGGGTACAGTTTTCTCGCGACCCTCGTCGGCATCGCCCTGTACATGGGCCCGGCCATGATCGGCGTCATCGGCATGGGGGACGTGAAACTCCTCGGCGGCCTCGCGGCGCTGGCCGGCACGAAATTCGTCATCGGCACCTTTCTGTATTCCTGCATTCTCGGCATCCCGCATGCCATCGTCATCCAGAGGCTGAACTTCGGCAAAGATGCTCTTCCCATGCTCATGGCGAGCATCCAGAGCGGAGCGTTCCGCTCGAAAACGATCCACAACACGGCCGGACAGACCGGTTACAGGTTCTATCTCGGAATAGATATCTTCCTGGGTGCGCTGCTCGCAACCTTCATGGAAATTCCCCTGCGCTGGTAGCCCGGCGCCGCCCACGCAAACGGACATTCGCAGATTTTTTCGAATATCGTGCTTTTCCGTTGTCCGGGCGAGACCTCCTGTGATATGTTTCTTGACTTAACCATGGAGTCACCCTGCACCCGGGAGAAGTGAATGGCGCAACGCATCAAGGTGTTCATCGCCGACGACATGATCGAGCTCCGCTCGAACGTGCGCCGCATGCTGAGCACCATTGACAATGTACGCGTCGTCGGCGAAGCCGGTGACGGGGAAGAAGCTCTCAAGCTGATACGCGAGCTTTCGCCGCACGTCGTCCTGATGGACATCAACATGCCGAAACTGGATGGCTTGAAGGCCACGGAAACGCTCACCAAGGAGCGACCGAACATCCAGGTCATCATCATGTCGATCCAGAGCGAGCAGGAGTATTTCCGCCGGGCGATGAAAGCCGGGGCGAAAGACTTCCTCACGAAGCCCTTTTCCGGAAGCGAGCTTTCGGAAGCGATTCTGAATGTCTTCAACCAATGGGTGAAGGATACTCCCGACGCGCTCGTCGAAGAGCAGAAGGCGCAGGTTCTGACGTTCTTCTCGACAAAGGGTGGCGTCGGGAAGACGACGCTGGCGACCAATCTTGCCGTGAGCCTGGCCAGGCTGGGCAAGCACACGCTCCTGATCGACACGTCGCTTCAGTTCGGCGACGTCGCGATCACCCTGAACCAGAAATGCAACAGGAACATCTACGGCATCATCCAGGACAACAAGGATGAAGTCTCCGCCGAAGATATCGAAAAGAATACGGTTCGCCATCCGAGCGGTCTCGAGCTTCTTCTGGCGCCGATCGAGCCGGCATACGCCGAGTCGATCAAGGCTCAGCACATCAAGCAGATTCTCGACCAGGTATCGGAAAACTACCAATTCATCATCTTCGACACCGCGCCTCACATCGGCGATCTTGAGCTGGCCATTCTCGACCGCACTGATATCGTGCTGCTCGTGGCGACTCTCGAAATAAGCTCGCTGAAGAACACGAAACTGTGTCTGAAAACCTTTTCCGACATAAAGTTCGACACGAACAAGATCAAGCTGGTTCTCAACAAAGATTTTCCGCACGCGGGCATCGGGTGCAAGGATATCGAAGCGGGTCTCGCCATCCCGCTTTTCTCGACCGTTCCGATGGATATGGCGACGGCGCAGCAGGCACTTAACCAAGGCGAACCTTTTGTGGTAAAATCTCCTGACACTCCGTTGGCCAAAACAATCAAAGACATGGCCATGACGATCGCCGGCGTGGAGAGAGAGGCTCCAACGATCGAGCAGCAGAGTGTCATCGAGCAGTTCAAAAACATCATATTTCGGGTCTTGAACCAAGGGAGGTAACGTCTGATGGGTGGTTTACTTTCTCGTCTGAATGAGGAAAAGAAGTCCGTAGAAAAATCCGGCATCCTCGAATCTGCGGTAACCCGCGAAATCACCGGCTTTGAGAGGCTCAAGGAAAAGGTCCACACCCGGCTGATCGACGACATGCCCCAGGCGATCATGGCCGAGACGAACCAGGAAAAGAAGCGCGGCATGCTCCGCGACCGTATCGGCCAGGTCACGACCGAGGAAGGAAGCAAGCTGAACATCTCCCTTTCGCCCCGCGAGATGGAGTCTATGACGCAGGTCCTTCTGGACGACATGATCGGGTTCGGTCCGATCCAGAAGCTGCTCGACGATGACGACATTTCTGAAGTCATGGTCAACGGCCCCTACCAGATCTATTTCGAAAAGAAAGGAAAGCTGACGCTTTCCGAGATCAAGTTCAAAGACAACGATCACGTGATGCGCATCATCGAGCGCATCGTCGCGCCGATCGGCCGCCGCATCGACGAGTCGGTTCCTTACGTCGACGCGCGTCTTCCCGACGGCTCCCGCGTGAACGCCATCATCCCGCCTCTCGCGCTGAACGGGCCGACGATCACGATCCGGAAATTCAAGAAGGAAGCCCTCGGCATCGCCGATCTGGTGCGCTTCGGCACTCTGACGGACGACATGGCGAGGTTTCTCGAGGCCTGCATCAAGGTTCGCCTCAACTGCGTCGTTTCGGGCGGCACGGGCTCCGGAAAGACGACCACGCTGAACATCCTGAGCTCCTTCATTCCGGAAGACGAGCGCATCATCACCTGCGAAGACGCGGCCGAACTCCAGCTGCGCCAGCCGCATGTCGTGCGTCTCGAAACGCGTCCGGCGAACATCGAAGGCAAGGGCGCCGTTCCGATGCGCGAACTCATCAAGAACACGCTCCGCATGCGCCCCGAGCGGGTCATCGTCGGCGAGTGCCGCGGCGGCGAGGCGCTCGACATGCTCCAGGCCATGAACACCGGCCATGACGGCTCGCTGACCACGGGCCACGCCAACACACCCCGCGACATGCTCGCCCGTCTCGAAACGATGGTCCTGATGGCCGGCATGGATCTCCCGGTCCGCGCCATTCGCGAGCAGATCTCCTCGGCCGTTCAACTGATCATCCAGCAGTCCCGCCTCAAGGACGGCTCGCGCAAGATCACGTATCTGACCGAGATCCAGGGCATGGAAGGCGACAAGATCGTCATGCAGGACATCTTCCGGTTCGAACAGACCGGTGTCGACGAAAAAGGGAAGATCATCGGGCGCCTGAAGGCGACCGGCATCAGACCAAAATTCGCATCCAAATTCGAAGAAGCTGGAATACATCTGCCGCCGAACGTCTTCACCGACTCCTCAAAAGGCTGGTGATTGCGTGCAACTGATTTTTATCGTTGTAGCCGGCTTTACGGCGTTGTTGTTTACCCTCCTGCTGTTTTCCCTCTTCGGCTCAGCCCCCGGGGAAGACGTTCGTGCGCGCATGGAGCAGTATCTCGTCGAATCCGAGATGATCGCCAAGCAGTACACCCCTCCCGACGAGGAGGATGAGAAGCACGACAGGGGCTCGGAAGAGGGGGAAGACGACTGGGTCAAAGAGACCCGCGGCGATGAACAGGGTCTGAAGAAGCTTCTCGGAAATGTCGGTTTCGTGCTGACTCCCAAAGGGATGGCAGCGCGAATCGCCGACAAACTTGCGAAAGCCGGTGTTCCCTTGAAGGCAAACGAGTTTGTGGCGGTAGTCTTCATCGCAACGATCGTACCGGCCATTTTCGGAACGCTCATCACGCAGAATCCCATATTGGGGCTTGGGCTGGGCGTCGTCGGTTTTTTCGTGCCGAATCTCTGGGTCACGATCATGAAAAGCCAACGCTCGACAGCCTTCGGGAACCAGATCCAGGATGCCCTGATCATGATCGCGAACGGTCTGAAAGCCGGCTATTCGCTTCTGCAGGCGATGGAAATGGTCGCCCGCGAGGCTCCGCCGCCCATGTCCATTGAGTTGAGGCGGGTTCTGAAAGAAAACAGCCTCGGCCTGAACCTCGAAGACGCCCTTCGCGGCTTGAACATGCGCGTCGAGAACGAAGACTGGGACCTCGTCACGACGGTCGTGCTGATTCAGCGTCAGGTCGGCGGCAACCTCGCCGAGATTCTCGACAAGATCGGCGCGACGATCAGACAGCGTCAGAAGATCAAGGGTGACATCCAGACGAAAACGGCGCAGGCCAAGGTTTCCGGGTTCATCGTCGGCGCTCTTCCCATCGGAATGGGCCTCATGATCTACATCGTGAATCCCAACTTCATGATGAAGCTGTTCACGTTCAGGCAGGGCTGGTACAGAGGCTGGTTCCTGCTGATTTTCGGCATCATCTGGGAAATCATCGGGATGATGATCATCATGAAGATCGTCGATATCGAAGTGTGAGGAGAGAGGCATGAACACGCTGTTTATGATCATAGGTGCCGTCGTCGTCTTCCTCGTCATTCTCCTGCTGTTCCCGTCGGGTTCGCAGTCAGACATCCAGAATCGCCTCGCCCAGCTCGACGGCGGAGTCAGCACGAGTGAAGCGGTGGCGATCAAGGACGAAGAACTGAACAAACCGTTCGTGGATCGTGTCATCAGGCCGTTCCTGGCAAATCTCGCCGGGAAGCGCGATCCGAAGGAAATCCGACAGATCCAGCGCAGTTCGCTCCGAAAGATGCTGGCCCAGGCCGATTATCCGGGTGGTCTCACCGTCGGCGAATTCATGGTCATCCAGAATCTGTTCCGGGTCATTCTGCCGTCGGTCATGATCGCCTTTGGCTTCGTCGTTCAAATGCAGCCGAACCAGATCGCCCTGTTCGCGGTCGTCGGAATCGGGCTTGGAACGCTGCTTCCGCGCATGTATCTCCAGAACAAGATCGCGACCCGGCTGCACGGGATCACCCGCCAGCTCCCGGACGTCCTCGACCTCCTGACCGTCGCCGTCGAAGCCGGTCTTGGCTTCGACGCCGCCTGCGACAAAGTCGTCGAGAAGATGCGCGGCCCGATTCCTGACGAGTTCAGCCTGACTCTGAGACAGATCCGCATGGGCCAGTCGCGTCGCGACGCGTTCAAAGACATGTCCGAACGTGTCAACCACCAGGATCTCTCGGCCTTCGTCTCGGCCATCATCCAGGCCGATCAGCTCGGCGTCTCGATCGGTCAGGTCCTGCGCATCCAGTCCGACCAGCTTCGCGAGAAGCGGCGACAGCGCGCCGAGGAAGAGGCGGCGAAAGCGCCGGTCAAGATGATGATTCCCCTGGTCTTCTTCATTTTCCCGAATGTCGGCATCGTCATCATGGGCCCTGCCGCCTACCAGATCATCGAGGAAATGAGCAAAGGGAATGTGCAGACAGGTGAGTGACGGCTTGTCGGATCCCTGCGAGGAACCATCCCCCAATGTCGACGTATCGCATCAGAAAATCGAACGGCGAACCGCTGGCCGATCGCGTCAGACGTGCCGATACGTTTATCAGCCGTCTGCGAGGCCTGATGTTCACGTCTCCCCTCCAGGCGGGGGAAGGATTGCTGATCGAACCCTGCACATCGATTCACATGATGTTCATGGGGTACCCGATCGATGCGATTTTTCTCGACAAGGACAATCAAGTCGTGGCATGCTATGATGTTTTGACTCCCTGGTGGGGAATTTCGGGCTGGCACCGCAACGCGGCCAAAGTCCTGGAACTAC
>JAKJFL010000513.1:0-3126 GCA_022704935.1 Candidatus Rifleibacteriota bacterium | reverse complement strand
CGATTCCCTTCCCGATCCGCGAAGTGTATACACATCCGGAAAAGGATCTCGTGGGCGAGATGATCGAGCGGAGACTCGGTCTGATCCAGAATGTCGATTTCCTTGCCGACCTGGAACGGACAGACAAGTCGTTCATCGCGGAGCATGTACGGGAGCAATGGTACGAAAGCGGGGAAGAGATCGTCCGGAAGGGGGATCCCGGGACGGATTTCTACATCGTCGATCGCGGTGCCGTCGGGGTATATCTCGAGGAAAGGCCCGCCAAAAGCGTCGCAACCTTGCGGCATGGAGATTTCTTCGGGGAGATGTCCCTTATGACGGGAGAGCCGAGATCCGCCACGATCGTGGCCGAAGAGGAAACCCTGCTTCTTGCCCTGACCCGCGAAACGATGAGCCAGCTGTTGCACAATAACGCCGCGGTAGCGAAGAGATTGAGCGAATCGCTCGCCGAGCGGGAGGCATACAATAAGGCCGCGGGGGCCAGGGGCGTCGAGGACGCGGCATCCGGGCCGGCCATCGAGCGGATGAAGCGGAACGCCGAAGTCGCGAGCGTCGAGATCTTCGACCGGATCAAGCGATTTTTCCGGCTGGCCTGATCGGTTGACCAGGGCAATGGCATCGGTTTTTTTATCCTTCGCTCGTCCTGAGCGTTTGACGAGCGGGGCCGGAAAAAGTATAATCCAAGACAGCCGTCGGTTGTGGCGGGCATTTTGTGGTTGGAGCAATGTATGACGCGGTTATACAAAAAATTCATCACGTCCTTCAAAATGCAGGTGAAACGCCGATATCTGATGCTGCTGAAGAAGGATGCGATTGCCGACGGCCTGAAACGTCGCCGGGGCGAGTGCAAAGGATGCGGCGAATGCTGCAAGGCCTCCTTCAACTGTCCTTTCCTGTTCAAACACGGGGACATGCTTCTCTGTCAGATCCACGAAACCAAGCCCGAAGTCTGTAAAACGTACCCCTTCAACGAACAGGACGTCTTTCCCCACACCGTCGGCAAGTGCGGCTACTACTTCGTGAAAGACGAAAACGAAGACAAATAATATTTACTGATATACAGTAACGGCGCCCGGCAGAATCTTCTGCCGGGCGCCGTTACTGTCATTGTGTTTCCACCTTCAAAGTTCACCGCATGCGGTGAACTTTGATCATGTTGGTGTTGCCCTTGACCCCGAGGGGAACGCCGGCGACGATCACGATCGTATCGCCGGTTTGTGCAACCCCATGCTCGTGCACGGTCCTTTCGGCGCAGGTAATCATCATGTCGGTGTTCCGCAGATCCTCGATCAGGATCGACTCGACGCCCCAGGAGAGCGAGAGGCGCCGGCAGGTTTCCGGCTTCGGGGTCAGGGCGTAGATCGGAACGGACGGGTGGTATTTCGAGACGTTGCGCGCGGTGTTCCCGCTGTGCGTGAACGGGACGATCGCCTTCGCCTTGAGATTGACCGCCGATTCGCAGGCGGCGTGGGCTATGACGTCTTCTATGTCCTGCTTCACCTCGGGGAGAAGCGTGTCGGTCGAGTCCCGGAACAGGCGCTCGGCTTCGACGGCGATGGCCGCCATAGTCCTGACCGCTTCGACCGGGTGCGCGCCGGCCGCCGTCTCGCCCGAGAGCATGATCGCGTCCGTGCCGTCCATGACGGCGTTGAACACGTCGGTCGTCTCGGCGCGGGTCGGCCGGGGGTTCGACATCATCGACTCGAGCATCTGGGTCGCCGTTATGACCTCGATGCCGCGCCTCGTGCAGCGGGTGATGATGTGCTTCTGGATGGCCGGCACCTTCTCGATCGGCATCTCGACGCCCAGGTCGCCGCGTGCGATCATGACAGCGTCGGTTTCGGCCAGGATCGCCTCGAGATCGTCGATCGCCTCCGGTTTCTCGATCTTCGAGACGACTCGGATGGGCGAGCTTCCGATCAGCTTTCGAAGTTCGCGAAGATCCTTGCCGCGCCGGACGAACGAGAGGGCCACGAAGTCGAGTTCCTGGGCGATCATGAACGCCAGATCCTCGCGGTCTTTCGCCGTGATCGTCTCGACCGACAGCTTCGCGCCCGGCATGTTCATGCCCTTCTTCGTCTTGAGCACGCCGCCGTTCATGACGGTGCAGGTCACGGCGTCCGCGCCCTTCGACTCGACGCGCAGCGTGAGATTGCCGTCATCGAGCAGGACGGTGTCGCCGGGGTTCAGATCGTTGACGAGATACGGATAGGAGGTGCCGATGCCGGTTTCCGAGCCGGGCAGGTCGGGGTTCTGGCTCAGCGTGAACTTCTGGCCGGCCTTCAGCGTGACCGAGCCGTCGGGAAACGTGCCGATGCGGATCTTGGGGCCGCAGAGGTCGCCGAGAAGCCCGATGTGCTTCCCAAGCCGTTTCGCTTCCCCCCGGACGGTTTCGACGAGCTGACGGTGGCTGTCGTGCGAGCCGTGCGAAAAATTCAGACGGAAAATGTTCACGCCGGCTTCGATGAGCTTGCCGACGATCTCCGGAGACGATGAGGCCGGGCCGAGCGTCGCGACGATCTTCGTGCGCTTCTGCATGTTCAGTTCCTCCCACGTGGTGTTGGTCTGTCGCAAGCATAGCCGACGCCGCTCGGCGCTGCAAGCACCGACGTGGAACTTCCCTCTTCACGCTTTTCCCGAATCTGCCGATGAAGGCGGATGGGACAATATCATCCGCGGGAGGCGACGACATGAAGAGGTTGGGATTGGGGCTCATGCTGGCGTGGCTGTCGGCAGCGGCGCCCGGCGTCGCGCTCACGCTCGACACGTTGCCCAACTACCAGGATGCCGGGATGCGCCTGTATGTCAGCGGCACGCAGAAGCTCCAGGAACGCGACTATGTCGGCGCCGCGGATGACCTGCGCCAGGCCGTTCGGGCCCGCCCCGACATGGCCGAGGCCTTCCACAACCTCGGCTTCGCGCTCGAGAAGACCGGCGACATGAAAACCGCCGCCTCGGCCTATGAGCGGGCACTGGCGCTCAATCCGAACTATGCTTCGGCCCTGAACAACCTCGGCTTCCTGCTCGCGACGCTCGAAGCCGATGCCCAGCGCGCCATTCAGTTGTGCCAGCGGGCCGTCGAACTCGAACCCGATTCGGCGAACTTCCGCGACTCGCTCGGCTGGG
>JAKJFL010000512.1:0-3128 GCA_022704935.1 Candidatus Rifleibacteriota bacterium | reverse complement strand
TTCTGACCTTCGACGGTCTTGTGACCGCTCAGGATGATGTCGCCCCGCTGGGCCGTGCCGGAGAACCTGACCATCGCGGCGTCGTTCCGATAGCGCCTGGCCCATTCCAGCATGCGGACGGGATCTCCGAAGTTCGGCGAGTAGACCGCATTCGGGTAGCGATACAGCGATCTGGCCCGGGCCTTCGCCCGGTCGAGGCTTCCGAGTGGTTTCTGCATCGCTTCTTTCAGGAACGGGTAATAGCGTGGCAGCAGTTTGAGCGCCATCAGTTCACGTTCTTCCTCAGTCAGGAGGTCATCCTGCGTGTCCGAGGCGATGGCTGTCGTGGTACCGGAACCGGTGTCGGTCACGGTGACCGTGACGTTCTCGCCGCCGAACGGCGACGTCGTCTGGGCATCCGCGGAGGTGGGGCTCCAGACTGTCGTTCCGACGATACAGGCAATCGCAAGCAGTCTCGAAAGGCGTGTCGTGTGTGTCATGATATACCTCGTTCCGATTCACGATCGATCTTTCCCGTTATTATACTCATACCGGGAAAGCCGCGCTTTGGTTTTCAGGCCTTTTTCCACGGCGGAAACGCCGCGAGGGTCGCCTTGCAAAAGAATGTCAGGTGCGGTACACTGAGGCAAACACCGCGATGCGGCATGAGGTTGTGTTGCCGGTGAAGTCGTCGAAGACGTTGAAAGGAACAAGAACATGCGCATAGTGAACAAGAACAGCCTCGTCGCGGTCCATTACACCGGGACGCTCGAAAACGGAGAGATTTTCGACAGCAGCGAAGGGCGTGATCCGCTTCGCTTCCAGGTCGGCCAGGGACACGTCATTCCCGGCTTCGACCAGGCGCTCCTCGGCATGAACGTCGACCAGGAACGCACCGTCACCATCCCCCCGGCCGAAGCCTACGGCGATCGCGACGAGAAGCGCGTTTTCACGATCGAGCGCAAGAGCACCGAGTGGAACTTCGAGCCCGCCGTCGGACTCCAACTGGCGCTCCAGACCCCCGAGGGGCAACACATGCCCGCCGTCATCAAGGAAGTCTCCGAAACGCACGTCACCCTCGACCTGAACCACCCGCTGGCCGGTGAGGCCCTGACGTTCAAACTGCGCGTCGTCGACATCCTCGAAGAAGGCGAGCCCGGCAGCGAAGCCTGGGCGAACCTCGACGAGGGCTGCTGCGACGACGGCTGCTGCGGCGGCGAACACGAGGGCGACTGTTGCGGCGCTCACGATCACGGCGACGGCCATGGTCACGGAGGCTGCGGCGGTTGCGGCGGCCATTGAACCGTATTATATATAGATAACGAAATAATACCAATAAAACCCGGCCGGCTCTCGCGGCTGGGTTTTATGTTTTAACGAATATAACATGGATTCGCACTCGCCAAAGTGCGCGCCGGGGCCGGTTTCAAACCCGCCCCTGCAGACCGTCGAAAATCACGGCGGATTCAGGCCGGGATGGGGGAGGAAGTGCCGGCGGATGCGCGGGAATACTGGGCGAGGGCGGACTTGAGCTCGGACAGGGCGGGCGGGAGGTTCGCGGCGAGGCGCGCGGCGACGGTGGCGTTGCCGGGCCTGGCCAACAGGAGCTCGGTGAGAAGGTCGAGCACCGTTTCGACGTCGCCCTGCTTGGCCTTGAGCTGAATCATGGCGCTGTAGAGATTCATGGACGGCTCGCGCAGGTGGAACAGCCGGTCCAGCAACTGGTCGGCGGGGCCGCCCCGGCTCGAGTGCGCCAGTTCCAGGCAGGCGTCGAGCAGGGCGCCGTAGGTGTCACGCACCTTGTGACCGAGACGTTCGGCTCGGGGGAGGTCTCCGATGCGCATGGCGAGGCGGTATGCGTCGAGCAGGTCGGCCAGGACGCCCGGCTGTTCGGCAAGGCAGCTCTCGATGAGCGCGAGGGCGGGTGCGGCGCGGTCCATGCCGGCGAGGACGGCGGCCAGCATGCGACGAGCCGCGCGGGAAGTCGGATGCACCTTCACGTGGTGCTGGAGGGCTTCGATCGTGGCGTTCGTATCGTTCGTGGTCCCGCTCAGTTTTTCGAAGAGTTCCGGGAGCGAGGGATCGCGCAGGACGAGAGGGCCGGCGATGGCCGGCGGCCGGCGGCGGCGGGCTTCCCGTGAAAGCGAGAGCGAAAGCGGGTGGTCCGAGCGCAGGGTCGGCGGCTGGAGCCGCATCAGCTGGCCGAGTGCGTGGCAGGCCGAGAGCACCGGCACCGGCGAGGGGATGAGGAGCATGCGAGTCAGCAGGGGGATGACCTCGAGCTGACCAAGCTGGAAGAGGCCTTTCGCGGCGGCGGCGCGGACTCTTGGGGCCGGGTCGCGGAGTCCGTTCGTCAGGTAGGGAACGGCGCCGGGGCCGCTGAACAGCATCGTCTCCATCAGGTTCGCGCGCACGCGCGGGTCGGGGTGGTCGGAGAAACGCGCCAGGACGAGCAGGCGCGAGCTGCCGATGCGGCGCAGAGCTCCGAGCAGCGAGGCAAGGACGTGCGGATGCTCGGGTTTCTCGAGGCTGGTCAGGATGATATCTTCGGCGGCCTGCCCGAGCAGGCCGGCCAGGACCGCGGTCTGACTGCGCAGGAAGGGATCGGACGCGTCGAGCAGCCGCCGCAGGGTCGGAAGGAGCCTTTCGGTGATCGCCGTCTGGGGCGCTGCTTTCGGAAGCAGTCGACGGAGCGAGAGGAGAAGCGCTCGCAGGACATCGCCGTGCCGCTCGCGCGCGATCTGCTCGACGAGGATCGGAATGGCCGGCGCCGGGGGGAGGCCGCCGAGGGCGTCCGCCGCGAGGGCGCGATGGGTGGCGTCGTGGCGTCGCATCATTTCTTCGAGCTTCGACAGAGCCTCCATCGAGCCGAGCGGCCACAGGACACGCGCCGCTTCGGCGACGACCGACGGATCGGCATCGGCGAGAAGCGGCGTCAGAACACCGGAGCGTTGTTGCGCCGGGACGGCGAGGCCGGCGGCGGCTGCAATCGCGGCCTTCCGCACTCGCGGGTCGGCGTGAGTCAGGTGGGTCGTGAGCAGCTTCCAGACCTCGGGCCGGCCGGTGCGGGCGACGAGGGGCAGCAGATACGCCTTGCGGGCCGGTTCGGCCGTGTCGGCGACGAGGGAAAGCAGGAGCAGGAAGACGCG
>JAKJFL010000511.1:0-3129 GCA_022704935.1 Candidatus Rifleibacteriota bacterium | reverse complement strand
GGCCCTGCCCACCGAAATCAAGGACAAGGTCTTCCTCTGGAGCGCCGACACCTATAAGGCCGACCTCTCTGCGCTGAACAAGTCGCTCACCGTCGAGTTCGCCGGGCCGGCCGCCGATTTCGGCAACAAGAAGACCAACGGCTTCGTGGTTGCCGCGGTCCTCTCCAACAGCCGCAACGTCTCCGCCTCGAAAATCGAGTTCATGAATCTTGCCGCTTACAACGAAGGGAAGATCCTGGCCGGCTCGCTCTCCGTGCCCGCCGATGAAGCCTTCGACACGCTGAACGTGATCGTCCTGGCCCAGGCTCCCGAAGGCATCGCCGACGCAGACTACGCCAAAGCGCCTGCCATCCCCTATGTTCTGAAAGTCACCGACCAGGGCGCCGCCGCACCCGCCGTCGCCCGTGGCCGTCGAACGATACGCGCCGCCGAGTTGATCGCCGCCTACACTACTGCCGCCGAGTCCCTGAATGACCCGAAGGCCGCCGAGCAGGCCTGTATCACACTCGAAGGCCTCACCGCCGATCTGACCGGCGTCGCCGCCGCCCAGCTCGAGGCTGGCGACACCACGATCGTCGACGAGTTCATCAGCCAGGCCGCTGATTTCCAGAGCCGCGATGCCCTTCGCCCCCTGGCCGCCCGCCTTGCCGAGCAGCTTCGCTTCGCCGCTTCCCAGAACCCTGCCAGCGACCTCACCTCCCGCATAGAAGCCCTGACCTCGTACTGATACCCCTGACAATAAACGGCGGCATTCCAAATCAAGGAATGCCGCCGTTGTTCTCTTAGTTGTCACTTGAAGGAACGTGTACCGGAGTGAGAATTATGTGGAATGTCTGCATGAAAAGCAGCATTTCTGAAGTTCGGCGAACGGTGCGCGGCCGACAGGCCGTTGCCCGACGAGCGATGGTATCGCCGGGCGAGAGGTCCCCCGAATTCGCGCGGCGATCCCTTCGTGTTTCATTTCAGACTTCACCCTTCAATCTTCCGCCGGAAAGCCCTATAACGATCTTTGAAGGGCGTCAGCGACGATTCAGCGGCGGGTCATTCTATATAAAACATACCCGATCCACGGAAAGAGCGCGACTCCAAAAGGGGTTTGCTGCCCGAAGCGGGTGCGGAGAGGAAACCCGTTTCGCTCGAGAATGGTTGCGACCACAAAGGCTCCGATGCTCAAATACAATGCCAGCCGGAAATATTCTCGGTTCTCGTTTTTCGCGGATAAAGGGTTTTCGCCTTCCCCCAGCTTGTCCAACCGATCCCAGTTTGGGTTTGTTTTCGGTTTCGTGGAATTGCACGTCGGCTGTGATGAACCAGCCGGCTTTTTCATCGGCTTCATAAGCTCTTCACTTTCTCTGCTGAATCCCATTATCCCCTCCACATTCCTTGTAGGTCCCCGGGCGGGTTTCAAATCCGACCCCACAACATATTATCAAATTTCCGTGTTTCAATCTTCACGTTTCACCTTTCAAGCCTCCACCGCCATTCGCGCAGCGGCCCATTCTTCATGACTCAACACACGACTTTCGCGACGAAAGTCGATTGGTCGGTGTCGCGTGTTCGCGAAGCGCCCGGGCGAAAATTTCGCTCTTGGGGCCTTCCGGGACCGGGGGAGAGATTGGTATAATGGTTCAATAGCGTTGCATTCCATCGAGTAAGGAGTATGCCCATGAAACGCACCCTCAAGACGATCCTTGCCGGCATGATGATCTGGTCGGCGACACTGATTCCCGCTTCCGCCCAGGAATGGATGGATGCGACGCACCTGTTCGAAGACGAGACCCGCTGGCTGGCTGACAACGCGCTGAAAGAGACGCGCGGCGAGTATATGCTGCGCACGCGCGGCATGGTCATGTATGCCGATTCCAAGCCTGCCGAGGTGGGCGATGAGGTCACCTTCACCACGATGAATGTGGCCGAGAAGAAGCCCGAGAAGACGCCGGCGGTACTGAAAAAGATCGGCAAGCACTGCTACGTGTTCGTCGAGAAGGGCAAGACGGTATCCGAAGCCGCGATCGATCGCATCGTCAAGACGTTCGATGAGAAGATCTACCCGACAAACACCTCGACGTTCGGTTCCGAATGGAAGCCCGGCGTCGACGGCGACGAGCGCATCACCCTGCTTTTTCTCGACATCAAGGACGGCTACCAGAAAGACGGCCCCAACAAGGGCTATGTCGCCGGCTATTTTTACCCTGGCGATGAGTATTCGAAAGAAAAGAACCCCCAGAGCAACGAACGCGAGATGCTGTATCTCGACATCGATCCGGCAGACCCGACCAAAGAAAGCTATCTGGGCGTCGTTGCGCACGAGTTCCAGCACATGATCCACTGGAACAACGACCCGAAGGAGCACACCTGGGTCAACGAGAGCATGTCCCAGCTTGCAACCTTCCTGAACGGGTTCGACCACCCCTCGCAGGTGTTCGCCTTCATCAAGGCTCCCGACAACAACCTGTGCGCCTGGTCTCAGGAGACGCCGATCGCCAATTACGGCCAGGTGTATCTCTTCGCCTACTACATGATGAACCACGCCGTCACCAAGACCGCCGAAGCCCGCAAGCAGTTCGTCCGCGACCTGGTCGAGAGCAACGTGCACGGAACCGACGGGTACGAGACGACCCTCAAGAAGCACGGCGGCAAACTCAAATTTTCGCAGTATTTCGACGCGTTCAACGTCGCCAACCACCTGAACAATCCCACTATCGCCGCGGGCCTCTACGGATACGACAAGAATCTCGGCAAGCTGAAGCTCGACCCGATGATCCACCACAAGAGCGCCCCCTTCACCGGGAAGGGCACGATCAAGTGCTGGTCCTCACGCTCGGTGACGTTCGACATCTCTAAGGCGACCGGCAAGATCACAGTTGGGTTCGCAGGTCAGACCCAGAAGGCCGAGGGGAATATTTCCAACGCCTGGTCGGTCGCGGCCGTGATGATCGACTCGAAGGGCAAGGCGAAGGCCGATATCGAATGGCTGAAACTGAAAGAAGGAAGGGCCGAACGGCAGCTGGAAACGGCCGCCGGCACGCATGACACGCTGATGCTCGTCTTCGTGAACCGCGGCCACGAGGGTGGCGATATGGAATTGGCCTTCGCCAAGGCCGCCCCGCCCGCACCGTTCGCCTACAC
>JAKJFL010000510.1:0-3129 GCA_022704935.1 Candidatus Rifleibacteriota bacterium | reverse complement strand
TGCCGTCGGCCTGCAGAGCCAGCTGCAGATGTACCGGATCATCTATGAGCATTTCACGGGCAGTCTGATCCAGTCGCGATACTATTATTACAGTCTGCTCCAGAGCGACCTGAGCCGGTACAAGGGTGGAAAGCGCCAGCTCCAGACGCTGCAGAAGCTGATGGATATCTACCGGGTGGCCGCCATCCTGCCCACACGGCCGGAAGGTGCCCAGGAATACCGAAGTTTTCTCGAGCGGATGAAAACGCTGGGCCATGGCCGCAACCCGTTTCTCGTGCGACTGGTGGATCAGGAACTCTTGTTCCTGCAGTCGCCCTCGGAGTGGTTTGACCGGCTTCCCAACCTGAAACGGATCGCCGCCATCGTCAAGGACGAGATTCCCGGGATTCTCGGCTTCATCCGCGAAAAGAGCAACACCGCCGTCACCGGCAACTCACCGGCCAGTTCCACCACATCCGTCGGGAACTGACCGGTTTCACCCCACGATCACATCTCTCGGAGGCACCCATGACCCTGCCGCAGCAACAGTCACGATTATCTTCCTCGTTTTATAGTAATAGCTATTATAACAATATATTTATTCACAGATGCCTCGCGATTATTTTGGGGCTGGTGATTTTCGCCGCTGCAGGAAACCGGATCGCGCGAGCGCAGGATGAGGATGGGGCATCGGCAGCGCCCGTACAGCGGCTGACGGCCGGTGAGGCCCAGCCATTCTCGGTGGGCGCCTCCGGCAGGCTTGCCCTCGAGTTCGACCACGCCGGGAAGCGGTATCTCGGGCTGAGGTTTTCAGCGCCGGCTTCGACGGTTCTCGAGTTGGAGGCGACGGCGACGAAGGCGGGCGGCGAAAGCAGCGTCTCGATCCGGCATACGGGCACGCTCGAAGGGACGGCCGGGCCCTCGACCCTGTTCGACGCTCTTCCGCAGATCGCGGGGACACAGCGGGTCGTGCTGACGAACAACGCCACGGAAACGGTCGGCGGAACCGTCGGGATCGTCGACCTGGGGCCGCTTCCCAACGCCGATTTCACCGGCCGCGGCGGAAGTATGATCGTGAGGAAGGCCGCCCGCGCCGGCATCCTTCCCGAAATCGACCACGCCCCGAACGACCTTGTCGAGATCGAACACCCCGAGTTCCGCAGTGACGCGCCGCGGTATGACGTGACGCCCGGGGGCGACGTGGTGTTCACGCTTCCCGCGGGGCTCTGGAAGCTCCGGGCCGATGCCTCGGATGCCGGCGTCAACATGTCGACGCGGTTCGTTCCCGTGATCGAGGGGAAGACCACCGTCGTCGAGAACTGGCCGTTCCTCGAAAGCGCCGATGCCACCGGTACGAGCGGAGTTTCGGGTCTGAAGATCCGGTCCGTCGCGACGGCCGGTGCGGATGTCGCGGTGCGATTCTCGACACCCGCCTGGAGCGGGACGATCGCGCCCGCGGATCTGAGCGTGACGGAGGGCGGCTCTCCGGGAACGGTTGTGGATGTTCGGCCCGTCGCCACACCGCTGCGGCTCGTTCTGCTGCTCGACTCGTCAGGCTCGATGAAGGGCGACATGAAGCAAGTCCTCGCAGCCGCAGCCGCCTTTCTCGAGAAGCTTCCCGAAAACAGCCTGATCGATCTGATCGATTTCGACACGAAACCGAAACAGATTGCCGCCAAAGGGCGGCCGGCCCTGCTCAAGGCGCTCAGGAACATCAAGCCGGACGGGGCGACGGCCCTCAACGACGCGGTGCTGATGGGCCTCGGTCGCGCATCGGGGCATGACCGACCGGCGATCGTGCTGTTGACCGACGGTTTCGATGCGAATCATAACGATACCGGCCCCGGCAGCAAGGCCACGCCGGCCGAGATGTTCGAGGCCGTCCAGGCAGCCGGCATACCGATTTTCACGATCGGGTACGGCAAGAAGCCGGATGCGGCCACCCTGCGCCGCCTTGCCGAACTGTCGGGAGGCTCATTCCATCGGGCTCAGGCCGACTCGGTCGGCAACGTCTTCGGCCAACTCGATGCGATTCTCGGCCGCGAATTCGAGATGACATACCGGCGGCCAGCCATCACGGCGCCCAGCGATGTTCCCGTCGTTTGCATCGTGCAGGACGTCAGCGGCTCGATGAACATGCCCCCCAGTCCCGAAGGCGACACCGGCTACCGCATGGAGGAAGCCAAGGAGATCCTGCGCGGTTTCGTGCGCAATCTGCCGGCCGGCGCGGTCGCGCAGGTGATGTCGTATAATATGTATACCGATATAAATCAGGTCTGGACGGACAACCGCGAAGCGCTGCTGCGCGGGATCAGCGACATGAAGGCATACGGCGGCACCGATACGCTCGGCGCGCTCGATGCGGCGTTCCGGAGTCTGAAGGCCGTTCCTTCCAGCCGACGGTATCTGCTGCTTGTGACGGATGCCGACATGCCGTCAGTCACAGGGGACGAGGATGCCCAGGCCATTCTCGGCACGTTCCGGGATGCCGGTATCGACTGCACGTTCGTGGGCATGGTCAGGAACGATCAGCGCGGCTGTTTCGACGAGGCTGCCAGCTTCACGCGCGGATTTGCCGCCGTCTCGGAGGACCCGACCGCGATGCGCGATGCCGCCGATCGGCTTGGCAGGCGGATTGCCGCCGCCGCGGCCGGCGATACGCGACTCGAAGTGCGCCTGCTGATGACGAAAAAAGGGCCGGACGGAGCGGTGATGCAGATGGGCGATGCCGACCTGTTCCGGCTGCCGCCATCGCCGCAAACGGCCTCGGCAAGCGTCAGCGGCGTGAGATACCGATTCGAAGGCGAATCCGGTCTTGCGATGGCGGTCGGAGCCGAAACAAGCAAGGTGCCGGCAGCGGCTTCAGGCCCGAACACCGTGTCCGGCTCGGCTTCGGATGACTGGGAGGTCGAACGACGAATCGGCCTCGATTCAACTGCCTCGAACGCGGCGATGAAGATCACGGCCACGGAACTGGTGTTCCTGCGCTCGATCCAAGGCATCCCCTGCCCAGATCAGGAGCGACTCGTCGCGGTCGGGGTGAAGCTCGAGAACATCCTTCCCGAGCAGGACGTCATCGTTCTCGAAGGCTCGGATGCGCACCCGGCCGGCATCGTGGGCGGCCCGCAGGGAGGCAGAACGACGCGGGGA
>JAKJFL010000509.1:0-3139 GCA_022704935.1 Candidatus Rifleibacteriota bacterium | reverse complement strand
ACCGGTCCGCTGGGGGACAAGCTCCCAGCCCCCACCATCGATGCGGACCAGGCAGCGGCCAGTCCGCGGACGGATATGCTTCCCGAACAGTGGGGAACGTCCTTCCAGCGTCGGCCGATCCGGCAGGAGGGGCTTCACCACCATCCATGCAGATATATTTCCCCACACATATTTCAGACCGGGTTCGTCGGCGTGAACGTCGGGAATGATCTGGAATCCTCCAATATCGCCGCGTTGCGACGTGGAGACGCACAACACGCCGGGGTGGTTGGCACGGACTTCTCCGCGCCCGGCATACTGCGAACCGCCAAACCGCCCGGTGGCGCCCACAGGCTTCGCGACACAGCCGATGCAGTTCGCCGAGCCGTCGGAGTATGCGGCGAAAACGAGCCCGCCAAGCCTGTTGACGAACCTCAGTTCTTTCAGACAGGGGTTCGGCCGGAGGGAGGGCATGACGAGAATATCGCCAAGTTGCGGCTTGTATCCGTCGGGAAGGCGGGACGACACCCCATCGCGGATGACATACACGGGGTTTCCCAGCCGGGGGGCATATTCAGGCCCGAACAGCAGACTGCCGGCAGGAATGTCGGTGAAAATCGACGTCGGGCTCGAAAAGTAGGATTTCACCTCTTCCGCCGTTTTGCAAAGCAGTTCGCGAGGCTGAATCGTGAAAAGAACCGCGTGCCGTGTTCCCTGCCGGACTTTGACATGAAGGGCATTGACGGCCGTCGCGGCCACGGCCCCGGAAGGGGCCCAGTCCGCGGCGGTGAAGCCGTCGTCGCCGGTTTCCTGCGTATGCCCGTCGTTGGGCCGAAGAACGCTTCCGATGGTCAGCCAGGTCTCGCCCCGATCGGTCGAAACGGCGATTTCCCCTCCCAGTCGGTTGTCGATCCTGACACGGCACTCCTCGTTCTCCACTCCCGTGGCGAACACCGTTCCGACGAGACCGAACAGGAACATCATCCCTGTGAGGCAACGCGCGATGCGGTTCATGGACTCTGCATTCATACCTGCGCATGATACTCCAGCCTTCGCGATCCAGCCATTCCGGCCATTTCCCAGACCGCCCGTGGACAGAACCGTGATCTCGCGGCTGATGTATTCGAGCTTTGCCGCCGTTCCGACCTCGAGCAGCGTTTTTTGTGAAGACCGACAATCGTCGCAGATTTCTTCCGAAATTGGACTCGGCGGCTCATCATACAGTATATTCTGAAACGCATCGCACGCATGAGCGGCACGGCACGTGGCGTCTCGACTTTCAATCACAATTATATAGGACATGCTATGACAAACTCGAATCAGGATGCTGTCTCCCGCGGTTTTTTCCAGACCCTCACCAGTTTCGGGCGCGCGTTCTGGTGCTCGAACGTCATCGAGCTGCTCGAGCGCTGGGCCTATTACGGCGTGCGCGGCGGCATCGCCGTCTACATGGTGGCAGCCGCGACCGTCGGCGGGCTCGAATTCTCGCACCTGCAGAAAGCGAACATCTTCTTCTGGTGGGCCGCCTTCCAGTCGTTGCTTCCCACGGTCATCGGCGGCCACGCCGACCATTACGGCCACAAGCGGACCGTCGCGTTCGCCATCTCAATCTCGGTGATCGGGTATATCAGCATGGCGCTGGTGAACGGCTACTGGCCGTTCTTCATCGCCTGTATGCTGGTCGCGACCGGCACGGCGGTGTTCAAGCCGGGTATCCAGGGCATTCTCGCGAACTCCACCACCAAGGAAAACGCGACGCTCGGCTGGAGCTTTTTCTACATGATCGTCAATATCGGCGGCTTCACCGGCCCGCTGATCGCCGGATATTTGCGCCTGATGAGCTGGAAATACGTGTTCATCACGAGCGCCTGCATCCACTCCCTGAACTTCATCACCCTGTTCTTCTTCGACGAACCCGACCGCGGCCATGTGGCTGTCGAACACAACGACCGGAGCCTGGCGGAAAAGATCTCCCGGGTGTTCAGGGAGTTCTGGCAGGTGCTGTTCAGCTCGCTGAAGAACCTGTTCGATCCGCCGCTGATGATGTTCCTGGCCGTGTTCTCGGGTTTCTGGCTGATGTTCATGCAGCTGTTCGATCTGCTTCCCAACTTCATCACCGACTGGGTCGACACATCCCGTGCCGTCGCGTTCTTCGGAAACCTGTTCGGGAACCAGGGCTGGATCGAGTATGCCCAGGCCGGGAAACAGATTCCCGCCGAGTGGCTCATCAACCTCGACGCCTTCGCCATCATCTTCCTCATGCTTCCCATCGGCTGGGTCTTCGGAAGAATGCGCCCCGTCGCCGCCATGATTCTCGGCATCTTCATCGCAAGCGCCGGCCTCGTGGTGGCGGGCTACACGATGAACGTCTGGCTCTGCTGCCTGGGCATCTTCGTGTTCGCGATCGGCGAGATGATCGCGAGTCCGCGCAAGAGCGAGTATCTATCGATGCTCGCCCCGCCCGGGAAGAAGGGCCTGTACATGGGCTACGTGAACTTCCCCCAGGGCATCGGCTGGATGCTGGGAAGCAGCCTGGCCGGCCCGATCTACCAGTATTACGGCGACAAGACCACGCTGGCCCGGCAGTATCTCGTCGAGAACCTGAACATGGCGAAGGAAACCGTTGCCCAACTGCCGCTCGACCAGGTGCTCCCGACACTGAGCAAGGCCCTGAACCACCAGTCCGTCCAGGAAACGACGCGGTTTCTGTTCTCGACCTATCACCCCGAGCGAATCTGGTTCGTCTTCGCGGCCGTCGGCATCCTCTCGATGCTCGGTATGCTCGCTTACGACATGATGTTCGAGAAAAAGCGCCAGCAGCAGGCCGACGCGAATTCAGCCGCCCCCGCGGCCTGAAGAACAGCGCTGTAAACACACAGAACGTTTCACCGCAGAGGCACAGAGATCCTTAGGATTTCTGTGCCTCTGTGTTTCCGTATCTGCCAGATTCGAATCTGATCACCAATATTGCGCCGCAAGGGCGGGTTTCACACCCGCCCCTACAGCCCATTTGTGGTGGAGCACATCGCGACATGCCTGGGGAATACCTTCATGTTTCTGCGTCTCTGTGACTGGCATGCAGGTTTCGGCTCGAGAACCAATCCGCAGATGACGCTGATGGTGCAGATGGAATCTCTGTGGTGATGGGATTCTTCGGAAT
>JAKJFL010000508.1:0-3158 GCA_022704935.1 Candidatus Rifleibacteriota bacterium | reverse complement strand
GTCCATCCGTTTGAGGGCATCGATCATCTCTTCGCAGGTCTGGAAACGGTCTTCCCGCTTCTTTTCCATGGCTTTGAGAATGATGGCATTCAGGCGCGGAGGACAGGCCGGATTCACTTCGATCGGAGCCTTCGGGGGTTCCTGGATGTGCATCAGAGCCACGGAGTTGGGGTTGTCGGATATGAAGGGCAGGTTGCCGACGACCATCTCGTAGAGGGTGACGCCGATCGAGTAGATGTCGGATCGGTGATCCATGTCACGTTTTCCGAGGGCCTGTTCGGGAGACATGTAATCGGTCGAGCCGAGCGTGAGGCCGCTTCCCGTCTTGCTGGTGTTCAGCTTCGCCTTGGCGATGCCGAAATCGGTGAGTTTCACCTTTCCGTCGCTCGTCAGGAGGATGTTGCTGGGCTTGATGTCCCGATGGATGACCCCTTTGCTATGACAATGAGACAGGGCCTTCAGGGCCGTGCAAATCACCTCGACGATGAACTCGAGCGTGAAGCCCTCGTCGGAGTGGATCTTCGCTTCGAGGGACTTCCCGTCGATGTATTCCATGATGAAGTAGGGTGGAAGCCCTTCGCGCTCGCAGATTTCCTTGCTCGCGATATCGATGATCTCGACGATATTGGGGCTTTCCTTGAGCCGCTCCATCGTTCGGGCCTCGTCGAAGAAACGGCTGACGACGTCGGGCTCGTTGATCCATTCCTCGAGGAGGAATTTGACGGCCGCCCGTTTCTCGAGCACCGTGTGCTGGGCAAGATATACGGTGGCAAAGCCGCCATCGCCCAGTTTCTGGACGATGGTGTAATTGCCGGCTCGTTTGCCGTTATAGTCTGCCACGGAAACTCAGTTAAAACCCGAGAACGGCGCGGAGCTTGCTGAAAATACCGCCTTCTTCGGCGATCTTTTCTTCGCCGCAGAGCGTGCGCTGGATGTTCAGGATTCCCTGGGAAAGAGGCGAGGCGGTCCGTTCCTTGACGTAAAGCTGGCCGCCATGCGTCGTGAGAACCGCGTCTTCCGGGACAAACGGGAGAGACACGAAGTCACGACGAACGATCGTCTTGATCTCTTCGGTGGAGAGAGTCCCCGGGCGACCCAGCCGGTTGATGAGCACCTTCACCTTCGTTTCGGGGTATTTGAGCTGGTTCATGATATCGAGAATCTTCTTGAGCGCGAGCATCTGGCCGATTTCCGGCTGGGCGACGACGAAGATCTGGGATGAGAGTTCCCAGGTGGTGAGCGAGACGTCGTCGATTTCATTCTTGGAATCGACGATCACGAAGTCGTGATTCGCCTCGAGACTCCAGAGAATCTTCTTCACGTGATCGCCCTTGACGAGCTCGGCGTATTCCGTCTTGACAGGGGCGGTGAGATAGGAGAAGCCGGGGCCCTGGCGGAGGAATTTGCCGATTTTTTCTCCTGTGATTTCCGGTTCCTGGATCAGTTCGTGAATACCGAGACCGGGCTTTCCGCCGAGATACGTCAGGATGTCGCCGAAGCGGAGGTTGAAATCGGCCACGGCGACCTTTTTCTTCGCATGCGCGGCCATGGCGTATGCCAGGTTCGACACGATGCTGGTCAGGCCGGCTCCGCCCTTCGGGCTGTAGAAGGTGATGGTCTGGGCACCGCTTCTGTTGAGGGGCTTGAGGGTTTCCCACAGGTCCGCGCGGGCGGAGTCGATGAATATGAACTCATATACATCGAACTTCACGACATCCTTGTGGTTCAGCTGGATGGGCGTGTTCGCGGCCACCTGCTTGCTGTTCAGATACGTGCCGTTCGAGCTGTCGTTGTCGATGATGAAATACGCGCCGTCCTTGAAGCAGATCGTCGCGTGCAGGCGCGACACCATGTCGCTGGGGATCTGGATGGATCTCCCTTCTTCACGGCCGATCGTCAGGTCTTCCGGCGTCAGTTCATACGGCTTGCCAAGGAACGGCGGCGTGTTCCCGACGAGATATTTCTTCTTCTCCTCATCAGGCACGACGATTTTCCGGAATACGGTTTTCTTCGATTCATCGGCCATCTGGCATCCCCCTCAATTTTACAAAAGTGTGGGGGGAGTATAGCACAGGGGGTGTCGCCCTTCAACATATCATCGCAATCCGGCGCAAATGGCGCGTCTGCCGTCTCTCGTTGCACATACTGCCCGGTGGCGCGAGAGAACCGTATGAACGCAACTAGTACACCATGGGAAAACACGGATGGATCACGATCCATACGGCATACGGGATGAACATTGCGATGATGCTCGGATTGACACGCCTCTCACAGGCTGTTAGGATGGGCGGTCATTTCCGTGGATACACACCCGTATCAGCGACAATCGAAACGCGGTTTTTCCGGGGCGCGACACGCTCCGGGTTTTGTGGCGCTCGTTCTGGCCGGCCTGCTATTTTTGACGGGATGCTGGCCGGCTGAATCTCCTCCAGAACCCGGATCGGAACCGCCAGTCGTCCGCCGTCCCGCAGCCGCGTCGGCTTCGGCCGCGATCGCTACAGGAAGCGTTTTCGAACAGTTCCAGTTCAAGGAAGTACACACCGACTTTCAACGATCGTATCTTCAGCTGATACAGAACATCAACGGCTTCAATTCGCCCCAAATCGACATCAGGGACCAGAAACTTCTGTTCTCGGAATACGGTCGCGCCCAGCGGAAATACAAGGACGTTCTGAAAAAAATCGCGGTCTACGCGGCCGACCAGAAGTTGCGCTGTTTCTCGATCATGAAGTCGCTGATCCTCGCCATCCTGTATTACGACAAGAAGACGAACAAGAAGATGTTCAAATACGATCCCGAGAAACTGCTTTCAGAAAAAATACTTCTCAGTATACCAATATGCCCCGACGGGGGCGAATACTCGATCATCTACAAGGATGGCCGGCGGCTGTTCCGTTGTTCGGTCCACGGAGTGCTTCGACAGAACTGAGTCCGCTTCAGGCGCCCTTGTTTTCAGGTCCCTGGTGCTCGCGGTGGCTGGGCGTATTCGTGAACAGCAGCTCCAGCATCTCCATGATGGTACGGACGAACAGCACGCCGACTCCGACGGAAAAAAGCAGCGTGAGTGCGATCGCGAGAATGACTTCCTTCATCATGATGGTGCGGCTCCTGGTCTGCGGTGGTCACATGCGTGGAATTATGCAGCCAGTATCGGCGGG
>JAKJFL010000507.1:0-3163 GCA_022704935.1 Candidatus Rifleibacteriota bacterium | reverse complement strand
TTCACGGATCATGCGCCCCTCACGGTCGATGACGAAGCAGGCGCTTGCCGTCATCACCGGCGCCTGTGACGTGAAAAAGTCGCCCGCCCAGGCATACTGAACCGGGATGACCGGGGCGCCGTTCCTGTCGACAAAGCCCCACAGGCCGTTGCTGGATACGGCAGCCAGGTCTTCGGAAAAGGGCCTGATCTTCTCGTAACGCGGTTCGATCAGGCGTTGTTTCGCAAGGTCGAAGAACCCCCACCGATCACTGCGTCGAAGTCTGACCAGGTCGGTTTCATCCACCTCGATCTCGTCGTAGTCGCACGCGAGGAGCACCTTCCCCTGCCGACTGAGAAGCCCCCTCATGGAATCACGGGAAACCTTGATCAGCTGGTGAGGCTCGGTCCACATGAAATCATACGTAGTCGAGGCCAGCTCGCCGTTGAGCGGAGAATACAGCCCGTAATGAAAATCAGACTCGGTTCGGAAAAGATCTTCCCCATATCCGCTGACGATGGATTCATACAGAGGTGGAAGTTTCCACTTCCCATCCGTCCCGAGAACGCCGATTTTCTTCCCTTCCTGGACGATCGCTGAACCATGGACGAACGGAAATGCATAGGCATACTGCGGCTCGATGACGAACGTGCCGGATGCATCGATGAAGCCCCAGCGGCCTTTCTCGCTGCATGGCGCGAGACCGTCGGCGAACCTGCCTGCTTCGTCGTAGACCGGCTCGACGACCATGATGCCGTTTCGGGCGATGAAGCCGTATTTCCCCTGTTTCTCCACCAGGGCCCGGGTTTCAGAAACCGGATGGATGCGATCGAGGCAGGGTTCGACGAGCCACGTGCCGGAAGAGGCGATGACTCCCCATTTGCCGTCCTTGCAGGCCGGAAACACTCCCGGGTTGAAGCCTCCGGACCAGTCCTCTGACACCTCATCCGCGCTTTCGACGGGCTCGCCTTCCGCACCGGCGGAAAACCGCATCCGGAACATCGTCGTCGGGGGCTTTTCCCAGATGTTGTCGAGCTGGCATGGAACGACCATCCGGGCCTGCGTGTCGATGAATCCCCATCTTCCGTTTTTCATCACGGGCGCATACCCGTTGATGAATATCGCCACTTTCTCGAACAGCGGCGAAATCTGATAATGACCGTGTTCATCGATGATGCCCCACCCGCCTGAAGCCGTACCGGAATCAAAGCCCCAGACTCCCGGCGCGACATGAACGGGCTTGAGCGGCATGTCCTCGGGCCAGTTGAAACTCCACAGGGCGGCGCAGGGCATTTCCAGTGAGATCAGGACGATTGCGACCAGAAAGCATCGTATCGTGTGCGTGATCGATGGCGGATTATGAAACGTCATGGGCGTCTTCTTTATACTATATGATATATATGCAGAGAAACTCATGAGGTGAGGATGGAAAAAAAAGGGTGGATCGTGTCGAATCGATTCGAGTATAGCGTGAAATCCTATCTGATGACAAAATCAGGGATGTCGGCGATTTTGCCGAGGCTCGGGAAAAATCTGACGAACTCTCGAACATCCATGGATGTGACGGGATGATCCGTGGTGGCTTGTGATCCCCGTGCGATACTTCGAGGTGAAGGATACAGGCGACGTGATCCTGTCGGTGGTAAGCTGGAGAAACAGGTCGTGAATGTTCGAGGGCATCGGATTTGAAAATCCGTCTGGAGCGAATCCGATCCAGGGGAGGGGCATATGACGTTTCCGGTACATGGCCGGATGTTTGGACGAATGGAACGCAGAATATCGATGTGGAACGTGCTGATCATGTTCCTTTTCTTCGCGCTGTTGCTCCAGACGATGCCGGTATATGCGGAAAATCCGTTTGCAGATCTCGAGAACGGCATTGCAGCATCGACGACAAAGGATCCGTTTGCCGATCTTTCGGCAAAGAGCAGTCCTGGAACGGCCTCTGGACATACTGCCGTTGAGACAACGCCGCCGGCCCGCGCGCGTCGTACCCGGACATTCCTCCGGCAGGAACTCTTCGAACAGGTTTCGTGGAGAGAGGGCGGAGATGAGCCATACAGGCGATTGTCCTATGGCGGCGAGGTGCTGCAGCGGTTTTCCGATGATGTGAAGACCTGGGGCTCTTTCGATGCCCAGGTGCGGCTGGTGCATCGGGCGGCCTATCTTCCGACGCTGAACGACGCCGAGGGGGAGAGCCGGTCGGACTGGTTCCTCGAGTATCACAACCTGTATTTCGACCGCTTCAATGCCCTCGATGCGTTTCTCTCACCCGAAGCACGGGCGAAGAACCTGGGGAAGTTCAATGTCCGTCTTGGCCGGTTTTATCTGCCCTCGGGGCTCAACCTTCAGACCGATACCCATGGAACGCTGCTCCAGCTGTCGAACGAACGGAATTTCGGCTTCGAGCGCGACTGGTATGCCGGCTTCTGGGGCGCGCTGACGCATGATCTCAACTATGACCTGTATGCGATGGCCGGGTCGGGATACGACCTGCGTCTCGAGGGCCAGAAGGGCCTGCTCGGCCTCCGGGTGAGCCTCGCCGGCAAATACCTCTACGACAAGGGATGGGAAGGCGGCGTGTCGATCGTCACCGGCGAGCGCATCTCGGAACATACCCTGATGAGAAGCCCGCGGGTTGCCGCGCTGGCCGATGGGGGGCGCTTCATCGAGACCCGCCGCATCGGTCTCGACGCCCGCCACACGAAGCCGGTCACCCGTGGAACGATGACATACACGAGTGAATGGACCGCCGGACGAGACGAAGAAGATTCTATATATACACAACTATACCAGATGGACTTTTTACGACGCGACAGACGGCTCGGCTATGCCCTTCAGTATCGACGGTTCTTCCAGGATATCGGTGCAGGGCCGATGTCTGCCATGGGCGCGTCAACACCTGGCAATGCAGACGCCTCGCTGATCGGCGAAGTCACCTGGTATTTTCGCAACGACATCGGCAACTCGAACCTCCACTGGCTGAAACTCAACGTCGAGCACCAGCTCGAACGCCAGACCGGCCGCCCCGCACTCGTGACGACCCTCCAGTATTACCGCTACTGGTAATCCCGTCCCCCTTGCATCACGACGCACGGTAGAATTTCAACTTCGCCAGTGCCCGACATCGCTCCTCCACAGCGTCTGTTGGGGCGGGTTTCAAACCCGCCCTACGAGACATTTT
>JAKJFL010000506.1:0-3165 GCA_022704935.1 Candidatus Rifleibacteriota bacterium | reverse complement strand
CGTTCTGCCCGCAAAACCTCGCCTGAAGGCGCTGAGCACGATCGGCATCTGTGCCTCGGCCGGCTCGATGGCTTCCGCCCTCCTGCTGATGGCCGTCCAGACCAGTCTCGCTCCGGGAATCGCGTTCGGGAGTCTCGCGCTAGTCCTTGGCCTGATGACCGCTTCAATCCTTCCACTCGAATGGGCATGGGAAGCGGCTATCGGACGCATCTTGGACGGCGAGGCCGCAGCATCGGGTCGCGGCGGGCGGCTGATGGCGATCGAGTCGCTGCGG
Source organism: Candidatus Rifleibacteriota bacterium (assembly GCA_022704935.1). Taxonomy (GTDB): domain Bacteria; phylum Muiribacteriota; class Ozemobacteria; order Ozemobacterales; family Ozemobacteraceae; genus MWAR01. The sequence continues at coordinate 2,891 of JAKJFL010000506.1, read as the reverse complement.
GCCCTCTCGCCGGCCGAACGACTCCAGAGGCTCGAGACCCTGCTTCGCGGAACCGAAGAGGAACGACTCGCGGCACTGGACCTCCTCGACGGCATTCCACGTGCCGCCTGGCAGCAACCCCTCGTCGAGCTCCTTCGGGCAGAGGCGTCGCCGACCGTCCGCGCCGGCGTCGTACGGCGGCTCCTTTCGGGTGACGGGGTCGTTTCCCGCTGGGTCGGCGCGGACCTACTCGCCGCCGGAGAAACCGATCCACGCGTTCTCTCGAACCTGCTCGAAGGTCTGGCCGACATCGACGCGGACCGGGCGTTTCTGCCCTGGATCCGCACCTGCCTCGATCACCCGCATCACCGTGTCCGTGCGGCCGCCGCCGAAGGACTCATCCGCCTGAGCGGCGACTCCGGCGATATCGAAACCGGTCTTCGCTCGCTGTCCGGTATGAGTCGTTCTGCGGACCCCATTAAACGTGCTGCCGCAATCGCGGTTCTCGGGCGTCTCCAGCACGAGTCATTCTTCGACGAGCTGGCATCCGGTCTCTCGGACCCAGACGAGCGTGTCGCGGGCCAGGCGATCGCCGCCCTGCGACGGCTTCCCCTGCCTGAGACCGGCCAGGTGTTGAAAACGGCGGCCGAAACGCTTCCGAAGCATCTTGCTCCGGAAGCCGAGGCGGCTGCCCAGGCCATAGAGATGCTGACCTGCAGAGGCATTTCCCAAGTCGTCGAAACCCTCGACCCGGCCGAGCGTGCCCAGGTCGTGAGTCGGTTGGGAACATGGCGGCATGATTCCAGGATTTATCTTCTGATCCGCGCTCTGCAAGTCGAACCGGACGGTCTGCGCGCCGCGCTCGCCGAAGCGATAGAAACGGTCGGTTCGCCCGACGTCCGGCGGCTCATCACTCATGGCTTCGGTCAGGATGGAAGCGCCGTCGTGTGGATTGCGGAGCGGGTTGCCCCGGAGATTCAGGGGCTTGCCGTTCAGGACCTGGCTGACGTGACCCTGCTTCTGCGGCTGATGCGGGAACACGGCGCTCACGACCGGATCGGAACGTTGCTGGTTCCCCTGCTCGAGCGCATCGAGCTGGATATCTCCGAAACGCCGGTGCGGTCGGTTGAATCCGATCTGCGGCTGAGGCTGGCCATCACGGCGGCTTCCGCCAGGGCATCCGACCCGGCCGGTATCGTCGATGCGCTCGAGCGGGCACTGCGCGGTGATCGGTTCGTCGCGTCGCTTTCCTGGGAATTTCTCGATCTTCAGCTCGGCACGGACGTGGCGGGCCGGCTCAGACGGCTTATGAAAACGGTCACCTCGGCCTTCCCGACATCTGGTAAAATCACCGGACACCCATGACAAACGGATTGATGCACAGGTTCGGAAGACTCGCGGCCTCGGTCGCGTTCGGTCTCATGCTGGCGCTCGCCACGGGGTGTGGGGAAGGCGACAGCACAAACGGGCTTCGTCTCGAGGTCGACGAGCGGCTTCCCGTGCAGTTTGGCGTCTTTCCCTTCCTCGAGCGCGGCGAGCTCGAGAAGGCCCTGGCGCCCCTGACGGGATATCTAGCCGCGAAGCTGGGCCGGGACGTTCGGATCCAGCTCGTCGCGGATTACGCCGATCTCGAGCGACTCGTCAGACAGCGACGCATCGACATCGGCTGGTTTTCACCTCGTTCGAGGCAGGTGGGGGCACAGGGAGTCATGATTCCCGTCTGCCGCCCGCGGACCCGTTCGGGAAGCTACCAGGGGCTTATCGTCGCGAGGCGCGCATCGGGCGTGACGGACCTGGCCGGTTTGGCCTCTGGCAGTTTCGCCTATGTCGATCGCGGCTCGAAGAGCGGTTTCCTGTATCCGAATCGCGTGTTCGTGGAGCGGGGAATCGACCCTCTCCGGTTTTTCCGTTCGATTTCCTGGGCGGGCAACCATGAAACCTGCGTCAGAGGCGTGCTCGACGGCAGGTGGGACGCTGCCGCCGTGACGTCGCTCGTCATGAAGAACAGTCCCGCTTCCGTGACCGGGAGTCTCGTCGTTCTCGCCACGACCGCGGCGATTCTGACCGATCCCATCGTCATCCGGGACGGCTCGCCCGGCCTGGGACGAGAGACGGTCCGCAGCCTGTTTTCCGGCATGGCCTCGGATACGGAAGGGGCCCACGTCATCGCGAGTTTGGCTGTATCGTTTGGTATATTCGGCTTCGACGCCATGACGGAGGCCGATCGATGAAGCTCAGCGGGCCGGTCGCCGGGCACGGTCAGGGAATCCGGGACGAGGGTCCGACTCATTCTCAATTAGCCATCGGCCTGCGGCCACGAGGGGATGAAACAGAGGGACCGGTCCATCTCGTGTGTTTCGATCGCATGGAGCGGAAGGCCATCCTCAGCCGCATGAGCGTCCGGGGCGAGAAGCCCCTGGCCGGTTCCCGGTCGCCCGTCTTTTACGGCACGCTCGACGAGCATGAGGTGACGCTTCTTCGCTTGCCGTACGGCGACGATCCAGATCTGCTCTCGCGGGTCGTAAAAGAATATCTTGAAGTATATAAACCAGTCTGCGTCATTTCACTCGGTTCCTGTATGGCTTTTGCCGAGGATCTTCGCACGGGCGACGTGCTCGTGACGCAACGGGCGATTTTCGAAGGCGCGAGCATCGAGATTCCCCGGATTCCCGCTTATGACGCGCTCATGCGGGCGGTCCCGCACCATGTCAGGGTCAGGGGAGCGACGACGCTGACAGTGCGGAAATTCGTGGGCTCGTCGGAGGATCGGGAGCGTCTGCGCTCGTTGTATCCGGATGCCGAAATGCTCGAGATGGAGGATTACCACCTTGCCAGGATTTTCGGGGAGACCGGAACCGGCTTCATCAGCCTTCGGGCCGTCACCGATCGGGGAGACTTCGGAGACCATGTCG
>JAKJFL010000505.1:0-3175 GCA_022704935.1 Candidatus Rifleibacteriota bacterium | reverse complement strand
CGACAGACCAGGAGCCCGTTCTGACGCTGTTCAAGCCGAAAGCGACGGAAGGCACGGCGACGGAAATGTATCCGGACGAGACGGCGTCGGTTTCGCGCTACGTCTACACCCTGACGGGGCTCCAGGAGTCGACCGACTACCAGGTCAGCGTCGGCCGCGTCACGTCGGACCGGTTCTCGATCACGGTCATGCCCCGGCCCGAGCTGTCGGAACTCCGGCTGACGCTTCATCACCCCGCTTATCTGGCCACGCAGCCCGAGGTTCTCGCCGAGGGCGTCGGCGACGCCTCGATCATCGCGGGATCGCGCATCGACATCACGGGCCGTTCCAGCCAGCGGCTGAAGAGCGCCGTCATCAGCACCGTTCCCGGGGCGTCGGTCACGGCCGCCATCGAGCACGGCGACACGTTCTCGACGAGCCTTACCATAGCAACAGATACACGATGGTCGGCGCAGCTGACCAACGAGTTCGGGCTGTCGAACGACAACCCCGTCAGGTTCAAGTTCACGGCCCTCCACGACGCCTCGCCGACGGTGACGATCCTCAAACCAGCCATGGACATCGAGTTTCCGACGTCGAAGCGGCTCGACCTGAAAGTCGAGGCAACGGACGATTTCGGAGTCGTGACGACGGTTCTCTGGTACGCGGTGGGCGACCGCAGAGACTGGATCCCGCTCAATCTGAAGTCGGATTTTTCCCCGAAGACGCGGTTCGAGGTCGAGTTCCCGTGGATGCTCGACACGCTCGCGATCGAGCCGGGCACGAAGGTCTCGTATTTCGTGAAGGCCGAAGACGGCGTCAAGCCTGTCCCCAACACGGCTTCCTCGCCGGTGTATCACCTGAACATGCCGTCGATGTACGACGTTTACAAGGGCGGCGAGAAGGCGCAGGAAGATGTGACGAAGCAGCTCCAGGAGCTGATGGAAGCCCAGAAAATGCGCCGTCAGGCTCTCGAACAGACGTTCGAGCAGATCAAGCACGAGGGTCGCATGGACGAAGCGACCGAGCGGAAGATCCGCGAATCGCTCCAGGAGGGCGAGCAGCGGCAGAAACAGGCGGAGGAGATCATCAACAAGTTCCAGGATCTCCAGCAGAACTCGAAGGACAACCCGTTCTCGTCGCCCGAGGCGCTCGAGAAAATGCAAAAGGTGAACGAACTGATGAACGAGGTGCTCGACGACGAGGCGAAGCGGCTGATGAAGCAGCTGCGCGAGTCGCTCACCACGATGAAGCTCGACCCGAAGGAGCTCGAGAAGTTCGAGGAAGCCTTCAAGATGGACAACTACCTCAAGAACCTCGACCGCACGATCGAACTGCTCAAACAGCTCAAGGACGAGCAGAAGCTCGACGCGCTCGGGAAGACCGCCGACGATCTCCTGAAGCGGCAACAGCGGATGGCGTCGGAGACGGCGGCCCTCGCTGAGAAGCAGAAGCAGGGGGCCCTTTCCCCGGAGGAAGAGTCGAAGCTGAAGGATCTCGCGGCCCAGCAGGAGAAGCTCCGCCAGGAGCTCGAACATCTCCAGAAACAGGCGCAGGAGCTGGCCGATCAGAAGCCGAAACCGGGCGAACAACAGAATCCCGCGACGGAAGACGTGAAGAACATGCGGGATGCGATGAAGCAGGAAGATTTCAACAAGACGGCCGAGGAGATCAAGAAGAACCTCGAGCAGAAAAATCCGGCCGGTGCGAAAGACCAGCAGCAGCGGATGCTCAAGTTCCTCGAGTCCCTCGCGAAAAGCGGCCAGAAGATCTGCAACACATGCTCCGGCAGCCAGCAGCAACAGCTCGACCTGTCGCGGTTCGTCCGGCGCTCGCTCGACGTCGCTCGCGACCAGGAAAAGCTGCTTCTGCAGCTCAACGGCCTGCCCGGCCAGTTCATGCGGGGCCAGAAGCCGGCCGTCGAGGGGATCATCGACGAGACGTCGGTGCTGCAGGTGATCGTGCGCCAGCAGGCCGCCGACCTGGAAAACGCCCTCGAGACGCTGGTCAGATCGAGTTTTTCGATCGACCCGTCGGTGCTTCAGCCGCTCCAGGGCGTGCAGCCGATGTTCAACGAGATCGTGAAGAACCTCGAGGATCGCGCGATCGGCCGTTCCCGACAGGACCAGCGCGAGATCATCCGTCGGTTCAACCTGCTCGCGATGGAGTTGCTGCGCGCCCAGGACCAGAGCCAGTCCCAGAGTAACCAGAGCGCCGCGAGCGCGATGCAGCAGTTCAAGGACCTGACGCGGCGGCAGCTGAGCCTGTATCAGCAGATGATGCGCCAGCAGCGCTCGCCCGTCGACCAGCGCATGATGGACGAGATGCGGCGCATGGCGATGGAACAGCGAAAGATCCGCGAGTCGCTCGAACAGCTGATGCGCGAGGGCAAGCAGCAGATGCAGACCCTCGGTCGGCTTGACGACGTGCTCAAGGAGATGCAGGACCTCGAGACGAAGACCCTCGACCCGCGCCTGCGCCGCGAGGTCGCCGAGCGGCAGAAGTCGGTCTACGACCGGATGCTCAAGGCCCAGAAATCGATCAGAAACCGCGAGGAGGAGAGCGAGGAGCGGAAGGCCGTCAAGGCGCGCGAGATCGTGCAGACGGCCCCCGACAAGCCGCTTCCGCAGATCGGCACCGACAGCCGCGATCTGTCGCGCGACTTCCTGGGCGAAAGCCGCGAGGAGTATCCGAAGAATTTCGAGACGCTGCTGCGCGAGTATTACAAATCGCTGAGCCTGTCGGGAGAAAAATTGTGAGAACTATTTTCAGGCACGCACTCCCGATTCTTCTGCCGGCCGTGCTGGCCCTCTCGCCCGTCTGCGTCGGCACGGCGTTCGCGCAGGCTTCGGCGCCAGCGGCCCCGCGCAATCCGAACGATGCGGTGCGCCTGTATCACGAGGCGATGAACGCGTACAGTCTGCGACATCTGAAGGCAGCACGCGATCATCTGAACGAGCTGGTAAAGGAGTGGCCAGACCATCCGCTCAATCGTCGCGCCCGCATCGAGCTGGCCCGGGTCTGCGTCGACCTGCGCGAGTATGACCGCGCGATCGAGCTGTTGTCGGGCGTCGCCGAGGGGCCCGCGAATGATGGGGATACGGTGACAGCACTCGACTCGCTCGTCGAGCTGCTGTTCACCATGCAACGGTTCAAGCTCGGCGTCGACCTGCTCGAAAAGCGGTGGCAGGCGAAC
>JAKJFL010000504.1:0-3176 GCA_022704935.1 Candidatus Rifleibacteriota bacterium | reverse complement strand
GCCGGCGTCGTCTGCGAAGGTCTCGCTTCCGTCTGCTGTGTCTGCATTTACTGACTTTCCGAACCGGCGCACCGGCTCAAACGGGAAATATATATTTACATGTTTATTTCAAGAAATTCCGCCCCATCAGCCGGGCTTCGTCGAGAAGTTCGGGGCGCCCGAGCACGTCGCCGTGTTCGTGGAGATCCGGGGCGACGAGTGTCGCGGCGACGTCCATGCCGACCGTCTTCAGGGCGCGGGCGTTCAGTTCGAAATATGCGTCGAAGGCATGCCGTTCGGGGCTTCCCTGGGCGTAGATCATGGCGGTGCGTTTTCCGGCGCCGAGCCGGTGGGTGAAGTCGGAGTTGAGGAAGCTGTAGAACCGGTCCATGAGGGCCTTCGTCTGCGCGGAAACCTGGAAGAAGTAGACCGGCGACCCTATCACGATGCCATGGGCTTTCGGAATCTCGAGCAGAACCGGCGCAAGGTCATCGTTGATGATGCAGTGGTCATGCGTCCGACAGTATCCGCAGGCCTGGCAGGGGGTCACCTTCATGATGTTGAGGTAATGGGTCTGCGACTCGCCGCCGGCTTCGGCTACCCCCTTCATGAACCGCTGCATCAGGATGCCCGTGTTGCCGTCCCGCTTCGGGCTTCCGACAAATCCGAGTATTCGCTGCATCCCAGGCCCTCCATTCCGGTTTTGATCGTGTGATTATACCAGAAGACGTCCCCTGCGACGTCGCATTGTGCGTCGCACGTCACCGGTAACGTTCGTCCGGGAATCCCCTTGGCGCGAGGATTGGTCTGTATTTCGCATCTGATGCCATTTTCGCAGTTCAGCCGTTCGTTGGCACGATGGTTGCGATATATCGGGATGAACAGCTTCACGCCGTCGCAGGACGGCGTCGTGCGATATCATCCAGGAGGACACACTCATGGCACGCATCATCGGCATCGATCTCGGCACCTCGAACTCGGCGGCATCCGTCGTCGAAGGCGGCAAGCCGGTCATCATCCCCAGCGCGGAGGGTCTCTCGATCGGCGGCAAGGCGTTTCCCAGCGTCGTCGCGTTCACGAAGGACGGCCAGCGGCTGATTGGCGAACCGGCGCGGCGCCAGGCGGCCACGAACCCCGACCGCACCATCATGGCGATCAAACGCAAGATGGGGACCAGCCACAAGGTCACGATCGATAGCAAGAACTACACCCCGCAGGAGATCTCGGCGATGATCCTGCAGAAGATCAAGCAGGACGCCGAAGCCTTTCTGAACGACAAGGTCACCGGCGCGGTCATCACCGTCCCGGCCTATTTCGACGACGCGCAGCGCCAGGCGACGAAAGACGCGGGCACGATCGCCGGCCTCGAAGTGAAGCGCATCGTCAACGAACCGACCGCGGCGGCCCTGGCCTACGGCCTTGACAAGAAAGGCGACGGCAAGATTCTCGTCTTCGACCTTGGCGGCGGCACGCTCGACGTCACGATTCTCGAGATGGGAAGCGGCGTGTTCGAGGTTCTCTCGACGAACGGCGACACCCAGCTCGGCGGCACCGACATGGACAAGGCTCTGATCGAACACATCATCCGCGATTTCAAGAACCGCGAAGGCATCGACCTGTCGAAGGATTCGCAGGCGCTCATGCGCGTGCGCGACGCGGCCGAAAAGGCCAAGATCGAGCTGTCGACGACAACCACGACCGATATCAACCTGCCCTTCATCACCGCGACGGCCGAGGGACCGAAGCACCTGATCATGACGATCACCCGGGCCAAGCTCGAGGAACTGGTCAGCCCGCTGCTCGACCGCTGCCGCGGCCCGCTCGACAACGCGCTGCGCGACGCGAACCTCACCCGCCAGGGCGTCGACCACATCATCATGGTCGGCGGTCCGACACGTATGCCCTGCGTTCAGAAGCTACTCAAGGAGCATTTCGGCAAGGAGCCGGAGCGCGGCGTCGACCCGATGGAGTGCGTCGCGATGGGCGCGGCCGTCCAGGGCGGCATTCTGCAGGGCGACGTGAAGGACGTGCTGTTGCTCGACGTGACCCCGCTCTCGCTCGGCATCGAGACGCTCGGCGGCGTCATGACGAAGCTGATCGACCGTAACACCACGATCCCGACCCGCAAGAGCCAGGTATTCTCGACCGCCGCCGACAACCAGCCGGCCGTGACCGTCCACGTCCTGCAGGGCGAACGCGGCATGTCGGCCGACAACAAGTCGCTCGGCCGGTTCGATCTGGTCGGCCTTCCGCCCGCTCCGCGCGGCGTCCCCCAGATCGAGGTCACGTTCGATATCGATGCGAATGGTATCGTGAACGTCTCGGCGAAGGATCTAGGCACCGGCAAGAAGCAGGAAATCACGATCACCGGCGGTTCGGCTCTGCCGAAGCAGGACATCGAGCGCATGGTCAAGGAAGCCGAAGCCCACGCCGCCGAGGACGAGCGCCGCAAGGCCGCCATCGAGTCGCGCAACAAGGCCGAAACTCTGGTCTATACCACTGAAAAGTCGCTGCGTGAGATGGGTGAAAAGATTCCCCCCGCCGAGAAGAGCGAGATCGAAGCGAAGCTGGGCGACCTGAAGAAAGCCCTCGAGGGCGGTGACGCCGAAGTCATCGACAATGCGGCCGAAGCGCTGACGACAGCCTCCCACAAGATGGCCGAGCAGATGTACAAGCAGGCTGCCGCGGCTCAGGCCCAGGCCGGTGCCGGATGCGGCGGAAGCTGCGGTCCAAAGTCCGGGCAGGAAACTGCCGAAGACGAAAAGGTCGTCGACGCCGAGTTCCGCAAATCCTGACCGTTCCCTGTCCGAAGAATCGCCGGCCCCGGATCACCGGGGCCGGCGATTTTTCGATACGGTCAGCTCCAGATGCATGAGTGACGTCCCGACTTTGTGGTATCGTTTCCCTGTGAAACGGCAGAAATGAACGCGCGCAGGAGATCTGTTCGAAGATCCCGTCCCGAGAGAGGAGAATCATGGCAGACACCACGTTCTACATCAAGCAGCACAAGGAAATGTTCGAGGCGGTCGTCGGATGGGAGAAAGAAAACCGCTACTCCGTCATCGACAGCCGCCAGCGCACCCTGGCCACGGCCACCGAGGCAAGCAGCTGGGTGGCGCGGATGTTCCTCAAGGGGCTGCGCCCATTCGAGATGGCTGTCTCAGACCCGAATGGCGAGCCGCTGATGTTCCTCAAAC
>JAKJFL010000503.1:0-3179 GCA_022704935.1 Candidatus Rifleibacteriota bacterium | reverse complement strand
TTCGGTCCAGCGCACGAAGCCGATCGGGTAGTCCAGCCCCTTCTTCTCGTATTCCGCATCGTATCGGCCGGGCCCATACGAACACGAAACCTGGAACGAGATTTCCTTTTTGTAGAAATCGTCACGCGAAAGATTCAGACCGACAACGCCGACCAGCACGACACGGCCGCGCTTGCGGCACATCTGCGGCGCCTGGTGGATGGGATCGTCACTTTTTGTAGCAGCAGTTATTATAACGGCGTCCACACCATGACCGCGTGAGAACGACGTCGCGGCCGCCACCGGGTCGACACCTTCCGCCAGATTGTGGGCCTCAGCTCCAAATTCGCGCGCAAGGGCGATTTTCGCCGGATCGAAATCGAACCCGATCACCCGGCATCCGTTCGCGCGCAACATCTGGACCGTCAGAAGGCCGATCAGACCCAATCCCATGACGGCGACGCTTTCTCCCAGTGTCGGCTGGACGAGCCGTATTCCCTCGAGCGCGATCGAAGCGATGACCGTGAACGATGCCGCATCATCGCCGACCCCGTCGGGAATCTTCGCGCACAGGTTCTCGGGAACGCAGACGACGTCAGCGTGGTTGCCGTTCGAAACGACCCGGTCACCTACCGCGAAGCCCGTGACGCCCTTCCCGATCGCCACGACACGGCCGGCGTTCGAGTAGCCCAGCGCGAGCGGCTGGTCGAGCTTGCGCATCACCGACTCGGCCGTCGCGAGAAGGCCGTCGGTGCGAATCTTCTGGAACACCTGTCGCACCTTGTCGGGCTGCTGCCGTGCCTTGTCGATCCAACCCGCGCGGCCGAAATCCAGCAGCATCCGCTCGGTTCCGACGGAGATGAGGCTCCGGGCGCTTTGAATCAGAAGATGCCCTGCCTTCACGGTGGGCACCGGGATATCGGCGATCTCGATATCGCCGGTCTTCAGTCTCTGTAGAATCTGCCGCATGGCATGTCCTTTCCGTCAGGTATGTGTCGCGGAAAACCCGAACTTCGAGCGGATCATCTCCCAGGCTTTCGACAGGTCGCGCCACAGCAGGGAGGGATCGGCCATGTAGGTCCTGCGCCGCGCAAAGCCACGCCGGACCATGCTGAACGGGTTCGTGTTGTGGGCATGAAACACCTGCATCGCCTCGGCGACGATCTGTTCGAACCGCTCGTGCGGCACCTCGATGACGCGCCGCTTCGGGTTCTTGAAAAACAGGTCTTTCGGGTTCGTCTTCAAGAAATGCTCCAGCGGCGGCTGCGGGTCGAGCAGGCCGAGCTCGACACCCTGATCGAACAGCTTGGTGCGTGGGAACGGGTTGTAGACGCCCAACCCGCCGTAGTATGGCCGAACCTTGCGCAGATACTCGATCGTCAGCCGCATGTCCTGCTCGGTTTCGGTCGGCAAGCCGATCATGAAGTAGCCACTCCAGAAGATGCGATGCCGGTTCAGCATGCGCGCCGCGCGCTCGATCTGGGCGTGGGTGATGCCTTTGTCGGTCTCTTTCAGGATGCGCTCCGAGCCGGTCTCGATGCCGACGCTCACCTGGACGCAGCCGGCATCTTTCATGATCTCGAGCAGCTCGTCCTCCATCAGGTCGACGCGCGTCGTGCACGACCAGCTGATCTTGAACGGCAGGCGCTTGATCGCCTCGCACAGGTCACGCACATGCTTTTTCTTCACCGTGAACGAGTCGTCCTTGATCGAGAACTGCGTCGTTCCATAGGCGTCATGCACCTGCACGATCTCCTCGATGATGTTCGGAATCGAGCGGTACCGCACGCGCCGTTCCCACATGTGGAAACAGTAACTGCACGCGAACGGGCAGCCGCGCGAAGTCAAAATGACGCCCATGTCCTCGGAAGAATAGTTTTCAGGATGTAATAATGCGTCGCGAGCCGGCAGGGCCAGCGCATCGAGGTTCTGGGCGAACGCCCGGTCGGGATTGTGAACGATCTTCCCATCGTGGCGGAAGCTGAGTCCGCGAATACCGGCCACGTCACGGCCGTCGCGCAGGGCGGCCAGCAGTTCCGGCAGGCTCTCGTCGGCTTCGCCGCGCAACACGTAATCGACTTCCGGCATGCTCATCGTGAGGTCGGGCATCGTCGAGGCATGCGGGCCGCCGACGATGATGGGAACGCGCGGCAGGACTTCCCGGCAAAAGCGGATCGTCTGCATCGTCGTGCCAAACTTGGTCGTCATCGCGGTAACGCCGATGATGTCGGGCCGCTGGTCGAGAACGAGCTTCCGCAGCAAGTCCCAGGTCGGGTGGCGCGGATCGTTCAGCGCTTCGATGTACGAGGCGTAGCGCTCGTATTCGTGCGCGAAATCGAGCGTGCCGGTCTTGGGCTCGGCCGCGTCCATGTCGAGGATCGAGCAGTCGAAGCCGGCGTTTCTCGCGGCGCCTGCCAGATAGGCAAGGCCAAGGGGAAAGTAGAAACCGAAGATACCGGTGAAGCTCTTGAACGGCGGATCGATGAGTAACAGCTTCATAGCTGGGGTGTCTCCCGCGGGCCGGCGGACGGAACGGTCACCAGACGCCGCATGTGTCGATGACGACCTTGGGCTTGAGCAGCTCGCGGTCGATGTTGCGGAACACGGTATGCGGAACCAGCAGCACGACGATATCGGCGCGGCACATCACCTCGTCGAGCGGCGCCAGCGAGAACTCGGCATGCGATCGCACGAACGGTTCGCAGACCATCAGCTCGACGCCCGGATCGCTCCTGAACTCGCGGGCGATCTCGATGGCGGGCGATTCTCGCAAATCGTCGATGTCCTGCTTGTACGAAAGACCGAGCAGGCCGATCACCGGCTTCCTGAACCGCTTCGCTGCCTCGCGGATGCGCGACGTCACGTGATGTGGTTTGGCATCGTTGACCTCGCGCGCGGTGCGTATGAGTCGGGCCTCCTGCGGGCAGGCATCGACGATGAACCAGGGATCGACCGCGATACAATGGCCGCCAACACCGCAGCCGGGCCGCAGGATGTTGACGCGCGGGTGCCGGTTCGCGAGGCGGATCAACTCCCAGACGTTGAGATCGAGCCGGTCGCAGATCATCGACAGTTCGTTGGCGAACGCGATGTTCACATCCCTGAACGAGTTCTCGACAAGTTTCACCATCTCGGCCGTCGTCGCGTCGGTCAGGAAGATCTCACCCTTCACGAACGCCGAGTACAATTCTTTCGCTTTC
>JAKJFL010000502.1:0-3179 GCA_022704935.1 Candidatus Rifleibacteriota bacterium | reverse complement strand
CCGTCGAACTCGCGCTCGATATCCTGCAGGGGAAACCGCCGGCAAGCCTTCCCGTCGATCTGAAAAGCCCCTCGACCTGGCTGTTCGACTATGCCGTGATGCAGAGGTTTGGACTGCCCGTCGACCGGCTCCCTTCCGATGCCATCCTGTTGAACCGCCCTGTCACGTTTTTCGAGGAGCATCGGAAGATCGTATTCGCCACGGCCGGCCTGATCGCTCTACTGGCACTCGGGATCGCCGTTCTCCTGCTGAATATCATCCGTCGCAGGTTCGCCGAATATGCCCTCGCGGATTCCGAATACAAGTTCAGGACACTGTTTGAGACTGCGGCTGACATGATATTCCTGATCGCACCCACGGGCGAGATCGGTCAGGCAAATGCACGGGCCTGCGCGGCACTTAACCTGCGCCATGCGGATATCGAGGGCCGCAACATCCGCGAGTTCCTCGACCCTGCCCAGGCCGATGCGATCATGGCCAAGGTCGAGATATCCGCCGGAAGCGGACAGGCCGCGTTTGAAACAACGCTCATGCGCTCGGCGGAGGTCCAGACCCCGATCGATGTCGTCTGTTCTCCGTTCAGCTTCGAAGGAAGAAAAACGGTTATTTTCACCGCACGCGATCTGAGCGAACGACAGAAAGCCGAGGCCGCCGCGAAAAAGCTGCAGGAGGACCTCAGCCAGTCGCAGAAACTCGAATCCATTGGGTTTCTCGCCGGAGGGATCGCGCACGACTTCAATAATATTCTGATGAGTATCATCGGATATGCCGAACTTTCTTCCACTCTTGCGAAAGACGATTCGCGGTTGAAGGAGTATCTGAAGAACATCAAGTCGGCGGCAGCGAAAGCTGCCCGGCTCACCAGCCAGCTCCTGGCGTTCAGCCGCAAACAGGCCCTTCATGTCAAGCCTCTCGCACTGCGGATCGTCATCCGGGAAATTCAGCCCATCCTCAAGAGTATCCTGCGCGAAGACATCGAACTGGTCATCCGTGAGGAAGGCCCCGTGAAAAACGTCCTCGCCGACAGAACGCAAATCGAGCAGATCATCATGAATCTCGTCGTGAACGCCCGGGATGCCATGCCCGACGGAGGCAGACTGACGATCGAAACCCGGTCCGTCGTCGTGACCCCGGAAATGGTGCAGACGCATCGGCTTCTCAGATCGGGCGAATTCGTAACGCTCACTGTGACGGACACGGGAGTTGGCATACCAGAAAATATACAAAGCAAGATATTCGAACCCTTTTTCACGACCAAACAACCGGGCAAGGGAACCGGTCTGGGCCTCTCAACGGTGTATGGCATCGTCAAGCAACATGGCGGCCACGTCGACCTGACGAGTGAGACGGGCAAGGGCTCTTCGTTCATCGTTTTCCTGCCGACAACCATGGAAGATACTCCTCACCCGACCGCTCCCCTGCAGAAGGAATTTCGTGGAAAGGGAACGATTCTCGTCGTGGATGACGATCAGACGATTGGAAAACTGCTGTCCGATGCGCTGCAGCCGCTCGGTTACAGCATCCTGCTCGCCCCGGGTCCTCGCGAGGCCGTCGAACTGAGCGACCAGCATCAGGATCGGATCGATGTGCTTCTCACTGACGTGATCATGCCCGAAATGAATGGTCGAAAACTGGCCGAAATCCTCGCGCCGACACGTCCCGGAATGAAAATCGTTTACATGTCGGGATACACCGACGACATCATCGCCCGCCACGGGATCATCGACGACAACGTCATGTTGCTCCATAAGCCAGTTTCGCCGATGGAACTGGCGGAAAAGCTCCGCGCCATCATGGGCTGAGAACGATCCGGGACGCTAACCCAGGATTGCCAGAAGATGCCTTCTGTCGATCGCCAGTGAATCGAGCCGTTCGAGCTCGGCATGCCAGGTCTCGGCCTCTGCCTGAGAAATCACGAGGCTGTGCCGCGCAAGCGCGGAGTCGAGTTCATCCTGGGTGAGGCCGAAACGCCCCTCGATTGCCCCCACCCGACGCCGGCACGCTTCGATCTGCGCATCGATTTCGGCCAGTTTCAGCAGAAGCGCCTCGCGAAGAAGGCGCACCGTTGTCACGGTCTCCCGGTGGGTGTCATCGGCGGGCTCCATACGGTGCGCATACACGGATTTCACCTCTGCAAATGAATAGCATGGAATATATTCAGACAGACATGCAATCACTCGGAGTCTCCCTCGTCAGATCGGCCGATAGCGCCGCAGAATGCCGATCACGACGCCTTTTATCGTGACCTCGCGTCCCTCGACGATGATCGGCGGCATAGCCGGATTCGACGGCTGCAGCCGGACCCGACGCCCTTCGTGATACAGCCGTTTGAGCGTCACCTGCTCGTGGTCGAGGCACGCGATGACCATCTCGCCGTTCGGAGCCGTGTCACGCTTCTCTACAACGACAAGATCGCCGTCCCGGATTGCCTCGTCAATCATCGATTCGCCTCGCACCCGCAGGACGAACGTCTCGCCCCGGCCGATCATGCACTCGGGAAGCGTGATCGTTTCGTTCCAGTCGGACATCTCGATCGGCCGGCCGGCGGTGACCGTTCCGAGAAGCGGCACATCGACTCCGCCCGCGGACTGCGCCGGTGTCTTCACCTGCAGGCCGCGCGAACGGCGCGGAAGCGCGTCGAGATGTCCTTTTTCGACGAGCATGCGCAGATGCTTGTGAACCGTCGCCGGTGACGAGAGATGCAGCCCCATACAGATTTCGGCAATGGTGGGGGCGTATCCGTGGCCGGCGAAAAAAGAGCGAACGAACTGCAAAACGGCCTGCTGCTTCGGTGTCAGCGGATCAGGTGACATGGCGCCCCTCCAAAGATCGTTCGATGATCCGAATATAGGCGAACAAATGGCGAATGTCAAGCGAATGCCTTACGAATTTCAATGCCGGCCGGCGCATCTCTTTTCCGGTTCGCCTCGTGAAACGCCGGCAGACAACCTGCTATACTTCACCCTGTGAACTCCGCGAGTGATAATCCACAAAGGCCAGCCAACCGCACGTTTGAAAAGCATCTGCGTCATCCGCTGATGAACGTTCTGAGCTGATCACATCCAGAACCGAGAGGAACCATCGTCATGAAACGACTTGCATTGGCCGTCACGCTGTCGATGTCGCTTTTCCAGCAATGGGCGCCCTGTTTCGCCGCTGACGCCCCGGTGCCGACACCC
>JAKJFL010000501.1:0-3181 GCA_022704935.1 Candidatus Rifleibacteriota bacterium | reverse complement strand
CTTTCCCCGCCCAGCTTGTCTGGCAGAAACGGCTTCAGAAGCTCTTTGCCGCGAAGAAGCCCCGGCAGGTCGTCGATGCGGCCGGTCTTGTCGATGCCGTCGGCGCAGGGACCAAGGGCTTCGTCTGCCGCCGTCCGCCAGAGGGTCTGGCGTTGCAAATCCTTTTCATCCAACTCGAAGTTCACTGGGTGCGATCCTTTCTGTTGCGGTCCGGCCGGGAAGGCCGGTTATCGGTCACTCGTAGGTCCGGGCCTGTTCTTCGCCGCGCAGCACTCGCAGGGCGCCCAGGGCAAGGGCCGCAAGCTCGTCTTCTCCCGGCACGACGACGATGCGACCCAGCGATTCAATATATTCTTTTATATTACTCACGAACATCGAACAGTTCGCCGCGCCGCCCGTGATGACGATGGCGCGCAGCTTGCCCTTGAGCACGGCGAAATACGAGCCGACTTCCTTGGCAACCTGGTAGGCCATGCCGGAGAGAACGGATTTCGCCTCTTCATCGCCGCTTTCGATACGCTTCACCACCTCGATCAGGTTGCTGGTGCCGAGATAGTTCATCAGGCCGCCGCGGCCCACGATCAGTTTCTTCATCTCGGCATGCGTATACTTTCCGCTATAACAAAGAGCGGCCAGATCGAGGGTCGGCAGCGTTCCAGCGCGCTCCGGCGTGTAGGGCCCGGCTTCGAGGCCGTTGCTGACGTCCACGCTGCGGCCGGCCTCCATGGCGACGACCGAAATGCCGCCCCCGAGATGGACGCCGACGAAGTTGTCCGTGGTGAAGTTCCAGCCTTCCTTCTTGCAGACCTGGCGGATCACGGCGCGGATGTTGAGAGCATGCCAGATGCTGCGGCGGGGAAGTTCCTTCAAGCCGGAATACCGGGCGATATCGCGCATCTCATCGACCACCACGGGGTCGACGATGAAGGCGGGGACGTTGAATTCCTCGTGGAACGAGTACGCGAGCACGCCGCCGATATTGCTTGCGTGTTCGCCGTAGGTGCAGTTCTTGAGGTCCTCAGCCATCTTTGCCGAGACGGTGTAGGTTCCGCCGACCATCGGCTTGAGCAGGCCGCCTCGGCCCACGACGGCGCTCAGGTCGGTCGGCGCGAGTCCCTGCTGCTCGAGAAAGTCGAGCATGACCTGCCGGCGCATCGGGACCTGATCGAGAATCCGGGGATACGCTTCGAGGTCTTTGGCAGCATGGTCTACCTTGCCGGTCGCGACGGGCTTCTCGTTCTCGAAGAGGCCCAGTTTTGTTGAGGTGGAGCCGGGATTGACGACGAGAATTCTGATGGGAGCGCTCATGATTCCTTTCCTTGGTGGCTCAGGCGGAAGGGCTTCTCTTTTTTTCTGCGTGTGCCCTTCTTACACCCGTCGGCCAGGTGAATGGCCCGATGGTCCGGCGCTGTCTTCGCCGGTTGGTTCCGTTGTCCGAACGTTTCTTCCAAGCTGAAACCTTTTTTACCGCATGGTGAGAATGAGAGGGTCAGATCGATGAATTTCCTGCGAATGGTAGCACCCCACCGGAAGCCTGTCAAATGAGCCAGTGAAGCCGGATTTACTGCCAACCGCCGTTGAGGAATGGATTGTGCACGGCTTCGTGTGACAGGTGCGTCGACGGGCCATGGCCGGGAAGGGCGAGTCTGTCGCCGAGGGGCAGCAGGCGCTCCCGGATCGATCGGACGAGCTGGTCACCGTCTCCGCCGGGAAAATCCGAACGGCCGATCGAGCCCGCGAACAGGGCATCGCCTGTGATGACGGCCTGCTCGAACGCAAGGGCCAGTCCGCCCGGCGTGTGCCCGGGAACGGCTATGACGCTTCCCCGGTCGCGACCGACCGCGATCTCGTCGCCGTGCCTGACCAGCGTTTCCGGCGGTCGCGCGGTGAATGCGGTATCGAGAAACAACGACAGATTGAGCCGAGCATCGCCGAGCATCGGGGCGTCTTCCTGCGAGCAGAGCACCTTTGCGCCCGTGGCGGCGCGGACGGCCTCGAGGCCGGCGATATGGTCGGCATGACCGTGCGTCAGAAAAACGCGCGTCGATTTCCAGGCGAGTTCTTTCAGCCGGTGCATCAGCCGCGGATCGTCGTCGGCCGGGTCGACGACGAGGCCGTCGCTTGCCTGCGGGTCATACACGAGATATGTGTTGACGTCGAGCGGGCCGAGGGTGAGACATTCAATGATGAGGTTTCCTGATCGATACTGGTTCGTCATCGGCGTCATGCCTCGTCAGAGGTTGTTTTCATACATGATCGGCTTCAGAATACCGATGAACGGCAGGTTACGATAAAAGTCCTTGAAATCGAGCCCGTACCCCACGGCGAATTCGCTCGGAAGCTCGAATCCGCAGTAGTCGATCTTGATCTCGCGTTTGTGGCACTGCGGCTTGCTGCAGAGCGTGCAGACCTTGAGACTGCGCGGATGCCGCGTCGCGAGCAGGTCGACCAGATACGACAGGGTCAGCCCCGTATCGACGATGTCCTCTACGATCAGGACATTTCTGTCCTCGATGCACTCGTTCAGATCTTTCAGGATGCGGACTACGCCCGAACTTTTCGTCGCGTGGCCGTAACTGCTGATCGCCATGAACTCGGTATTCACGGGAAGGTCGATGTGCCGGCACAGGTCGGCCATGAAAAGGAACGCGCCTTTCAGCACGCAGACCAGCACGAGGCTTTCCCCTTTGTAGTCTTCGGTGATCTGCTTCCCGAGCTGGGCGATCCGGCTCTGGATATCGTGCGTGGGAATGAGGACCCGTTCGATGTCAGGGTGGGGTGATTTCACGGCAGTTTGGCTCCCCGGGCCCACTCGATCGTCCGCCGCAATCCCTCGTCGAGGTTTACTTTGGGCTCCCAGCCGAGCATCGTTTTCGCCCGCGTGATGTCGGGACGGCGGCGCCTGGGGTCGTCGACCGGGAGCGGCTTAGAAACGATCGGCAGCGAGCTTCCCGAGATCGCGAGAATGCGCTCGGCGAACTCTTTGATCGTGAGCTCGATCGGGTTGCCGAGATTGGTGGGGAACTGGTCGCCGCGCTCCATGACGGCCATCATGCCCTCGACGAGGTCCGAGACGTAACAGAAACTGCGGGTCTGTGACCCGTCGCCGAACAAGGTCAGCGGCTCGTTGCGCAGCACCTGCGAGATGAACGCCGGCACCACGCGGCCGTCGTTGAGCCTC
>JAKJFL010000500.1:0-3187 GCA_022704935.1 Candidatus Rifleibacteriota bacterium | reverse complement strand
CGGACAACATGACGTTCCTAAAGCAGTTCCGTGATGTGAAGGCCGCCAACAAGAAAGACCTGGCCGCTCTCGTGAAGACGCTGACCGGCATCGAGATCGACCCGGATTCGATCTACGACTGCCAGATCAAGCGGCTCCACGAATACAAGCGCCAGCTCCTGAACCTGCTTCATATCGTCGCCCTCTACAACCGCATCAAGTCGGGCAGGGCCGGCGACATGATCCCGCGCACGTTCATCTTCGGGGCGAAGGCCGCGCCGGCATACCGCATGGCCAAGCTGATCATCAAACTCATCAACTCCGTGGCGAACGTGGTCAACAACGACCCCGACGTGGGAAAGCGCCTTAAGATCGTGTTCCTGGAAAACTACTCCGTCTCCCTGGCCCAGCGCATCATTCCGGCCGCCGATGTCTCCGAGCAGATCTCGACCGCCGGCATGGAGGCGTCCGGAACAGGTTGCATGAAACTCTCCCTGAACGGGGCGCTGACCATCGGCACGCTCGACGGCGCCAACATCGAGATCATGGAAGAAGTCGGTGCTGAAAACTTCTTCCTGTTCGGTCTCAAGGCTGAGGAGGTTCAGGCACTTCGCGCTTCCGGCTACAGGCCATACGAGTGGTACGAGCGGAACGCCGAACTGAAGCAGGTCATCGACATGATCGCCGGGGGCCGCTTCAGTCCCGAACAGCCCGACCTGTTCAAACCGGTCGTCGATTCCCTGCTCTCCGGCGGCGACTACTTCATGGTGCTCGCGGATTTCGAGGATTACGCGCGCTGCCAGCAGCGGCTCGAGGACACCTACCGAGACCAGGAGAAGTGGAACCGGATGGCCATCCTGAACGTCGCGAAGATGGGCAAATTCTCGTCCGACCGCACCATCAGCCAGTATGCCAATGAGATATGGCGCGTGAAACCGGTTCTCTCGAAACCCCGCAAGAACGGCAAGAAAAGAGACTGAGCCCGGACCGAAAAGCCTGATCGCTCGTCATGAGCCTGCCAGAGGGATTGCCCCCTTTCGGCAGGCTTTTTGCCTCTGAATAGACCGAAATCAGCTGCGCCTTTTCGATTCAGGTGCTTTCGCCGTCGATGACGATATGGGCGGTGATCCAGACCGTGGACATGACGGCGAACACTTCGGGGACGGCGATTTCGAGCGAAAGGTCCATCTTGTTCTTGAGCGCCATCAGGACGGCCGTGGAGTGCTCGGCGTCGTTTACGACCGCCTCCTGCCACGAACCTTTTCCCCTATCGGAAGAACGCTGGTATTATCTGGGAATGATCGTTCATGTTTTCTCATCGCTGGTTCAGGAGGCCCCCGTCAGATGACTCGTTCCAGGAAAGCCATGATCCCATTTCTCGTTGTGTTCACACTGGTCGGTTCGGTTGCCCTGTGGGCGCAGAATCTTGCCGAATTCGAAAAGCGGGTGGCCAGTTTCACCCTTGCGAACGGGATGAAGTTCATCGTCGTCGAACGGCATGACGCGCCGGTCGTCTCGATGATGACCTTCGCCGATGTCGGATCGGTCAACGAAACCAAGGGCATCACCGGCATCGCCCACATCTTCGAGCACATGGCGTTCAAGGGGACGAACACCATCGGTACGAAGGATCTCGCGAAAGAGCTCGAGTGCATGAAGAAGGAAGATCAGGCGTTCGCGAGGCTTCGCGCGGAAGAGATCAAGGGAACCCGCGCCGATCCGAAGGTCATCGATGCGCTTCGGAAGGAATACGACGAGGCGAAGACGGCCGCGAAGCAGTTCGTCGTGAACAACGAGTTCGCCGAGGCGATCGAGAAGGCCGGCGGCGTCGGCCTGAATGCGTTCACGAGTTACGATTTCACCGGATATACATCGAGCTTCCCGTCGAACAAACTCGAGATGTGGTTTTCGATGGAGTCGGACCGGTTCCTCAACCCCTGCCTTCGCGAATTCTACACGGAAAAGGACGTCATCATGGAAGAACGCCGGATGAGCGTCGACAACAGGCCGGTCGGGAAGCTGTTCGAGGAGTTCGGCCACCTCGCATTCCTCGCGCATCCCTACGGCGAGCCGATCATCGGCCACATGTCCGACCTGAAGGCGATCAGCCGGGAAAAGGCGGAGCAGTTCTTCAGAAAGCATTACACGGCGTCGAACCTGACCGCGGTCATCGTCGGCGACGTCGATCCGGCGCAGTGCAGGGCGTGGGCCGAAACGTATTTCGGGCGTCTGCCGCTCCAGCCGAAACCCGACCCCGTGGTCACGGAAGAGCCTCCGCAGAGGGGCGAACGGCGGGTCACGCTCGAGCTCCAGAGCCAGCCGTATCTCGTGATCGGCTACCATGTGCCTGACTTCAACGACGTAGCCACCGTGAAGTTCGACGTGCTCAACGACATCGTTTCCGGCGGCCGCTCCTCGCGGCTCTACCGGAAGCTCGTGAAGGAGAAGAAAATCGCCATCAGCGTCGGGACCTGGAGCGGCTATCCCGGCAGCAAATATCCGAATCTCTACTCCTTCTACGCTCTGCCTGCGCAAGGCCATACGGCCGAAGAGTGCGAAGTCGCCATCATCGAGGAGATCGAGAAGCTCAGGAACGAGCCGGTCACGCCGGAAGAGCTCGAGAAGGCGAAGATCCGAACGCGATCTGAACTGGTTAATAGCCTCGCCACGAACGAACAGATTGCATATAATATTGCATACTATGAAATGCTCGCTGGGAACTGGCGGGAGATGTTCCGCCGCGGCCTCGACAAGCTTCCGGGGGTGACCGCGGCGGACATCCGGGAACTCGCGAAGACGTATTTCGTTCCGGGAAATCGCTCGGTCGCCCTCATCAGGACGGCAGCCGGCTCCGAAGCGAAACAGTGACGGGAGGGAATGAACATGAACAAGGTGTATGCGGGTCTGATCGTCGTCGTATTCATTCTCGGCCTGACGGCCCCGGCGGCACGGGCGCAGGTTTCCTACAAGGAGCTGCGATTCCCTCCCCTGAACAGTTTCCAGATTCCGGAGGTGGACCAGACCGTCCTGGAAAACGGGCTCACACTGTATCTGCTCGAGGACCACGAGCTTCCGACCGTCAGCCTGTACGGCATGGTGCGGTTCAATGTCGGCGACGAGCCTGCCGACAAGGTGGGGCTCATCTCTCTTACGACGTCCGTCATGCGCACCGGGGGCACGACCACCCGGAGTGGCGATGACATCGACC
>JAKJFL010000499.1:0-3195 GCA_022704935.1 Candidatus Rifleibacteriota bacterium | reverse complement strand
TTTCGGAAAGCAAGGACAAGGAGCCCGAGCGGCTTCTGAAACTGGCCACCCTGATGGAACTCAGGGGCGACACGGAAAAAGCCATCGAGACGCTGAAGCAGATCCTGATCATCTACCCGAACTCGTCGGTGGCCGGAGAAGCCGAGGAAAAGGTCGCGTTTTACACCCAGAAGCGCAGTTCCTATCTCGAGGTCCGGCGCCCGAAGGATGCCGTCTCGGAAGTCCAGGAACGGTCGAATCCGGTCATCCATCAGGCAAACCTCGATTTTATCGATCCCGGCGCCGTTTCGAAAGATCTGACCGAGTGCGCCTACACATTCAAGGCGGCGAACGAGTCGGCGAACATTCCCGAGCATAGGTTCGAAGTTTTCACCGTCATTCTCGGAAAAGGCGAAAACCAGAGGGAATTTTCCTACCGCTCCGATGAGGGAATTTCCGAGCGGAAACTCACGCACGAAGACGGGGATGTCGTGTACACGGTGGAGTTCCCGGAAGTGAACCTCACGACCGCCTATATTCAGGACATTTACGGGGAAGGCGTGCGTTCGACGCAACTGTTCAGCGGAATCAAACTCAATCTTACCGTCACGCGGAAGTAAGTTCGGAAAAGGAGCGCCTGCGGAATGCTTTTTCAGATGCTCGGGTTCGCGTTCGGACTGGTGATGGCCGTTCATTATTACGTTTTGCTGGTGTTTCTCCCCGCCCTGATCGATGCGTTTCTCGGCGATGAATAACCGGCAGGTGCCGGAATGTCCGGTTTCATCGGCGAAGATGGTTGACCCCGTTTTTGCCCTGCGCTAAGATTGTACATACTTCCAGGTTCTGGGCTGGTATGAATTTTGCTTTTTATATCTGGCATATCACTCATGAGGATACGAGGAGGCGGCCATGGCACGCGAGGATACGCGCGACCTGAAGAACATGTCGCGTGAGGATCTGTACAAGCTTGCTCAAAAATTCAACATCAAGGGGCGCTCTGCGCTGACAAAAGATCAACTGATTGAGCAGCTGACGCCGCTCATGGCATCCGATCAACAGCCACAGCCGCCGGCGACGAAGACAAACGCCGCTTCCGAGGGCACTATGGAAAAATCCGGGGCGAAAAAGCGCGCTTCCAGGAAGAATGGCGTCGAGGAGCCTGAAATCCCTGCCAGACGCACGCCGGTTGCCGGAAAGAAGGGCGTTGTCGCCCTCGAGTCGAGCGGGCAGAAGTCCGACAAACCGGCGATTCCGGGGTATGAAGAGCAGACGCGGGCGAAGCAGGTCGTCAACCGCCCGATTCCCGACACCGCGCGACCCGGGGAGGAACGCCTCACCGGAGAGCTGCCTCTCGGTTACGGCGACACCCGCATCGTGCTCCAGGTGCGCGACCCGCACTGGGCGCACACCTACTGGGACGTCGCGGACCGCACGCGCCAGCAGCTGCGAAACGCCATCGGCGGCGATGCCTACGACCG
This sequence comes from Candidatus Rifleibacteriota bacterium, assembly GCA_022704935.1. Taxonomy (GTDB): domain Bacteria; phylum Muiribacteriota; class Ozemobacteria; order Ozemobacterales; family Ozemobacteraceae; genus MWAR01. Next base: position 1,738 of record JAKJFL010000499.1, on the reverse strand, counting down.
GTCGCTGTTCGTTTTGCGCGTCTACGACGTGACGGACATCGTCTTCGACGGGCTGAATGCGCACAGTTACTACGATATTCATATTTTCGAGGGCGCCAACAACTGGTATCTCAACCTCGGCCGCCCCGACTGCTCTTTCCTCGTCGACCTCGGCCTCATCACGCCTGCGGGTGAGTTCGTGCTGATCGCGCGCAGCAACTCGATCAGGACGCCGCGCGATACCTACAGCGAGACGATCGACGACAAATGGATGGTTCTCGACGAGGAGTTCCGCGAGATCTATCGCGCATCCGGTGGTTTCAACGTCGGTGCGAGCAGTGGCGAGCTTCGTCATGCGCTGACCCAGCGGCTTTCCGAGCAGCTGAGTTCGGGCGCGCTGAGTTCGGCGGCACTGAGCTCGGCCGCCCTGAGTTCCGAAGCCCTTTCTTCCCCCGGCGTCGGTCGCGGTGCTCCGCAGAAGGGAAAAGATTTCTGGCTCGTCGTGAACACCGAGCTGATCGTGTACGGCGCGACCGAGCCCGATGCGAATCTGACGGTTCAAGGGCACCACGTGAAGCTGCGGCCGGACGGCACGTTCACGCTGCGGTTCGCCCTTCCCGACGGGCATCAGAATATTCCGGTCCGTGCCGTCAATGCCGACGGCGACATGGAGCGAACGATCACGCCGGTCGTCGAGAAAACGACGCGCTGATGCGCGTCCCGTAGGCGCCCTCCGGGGCGGAAAGGCCTGTACGTCATGAGCAACGGCTATCTCTGTCTTGTTTTGCACGCGCATCTTCCGTATGTCCGGCACCCCGAACATGCGGACATGATGGAGGAGCGGTGGCTGTTCGAAGCCATCACCGAGACCTATATTCCGTTGATCGAGTGTTACCAGAAGCTCGTCGACGACGGCGTCGATTTCCGCATCACGATGTCGCTGACCCCGCCGCTGATGGGCATGCTCACCGATTCCCTCCTGCAGGAGCGGTATATCAAGCATCTCGACCTGCTGATCGAGCTTTCCGAGAAGGAAGTCGACCGCACGCGCTGGATGCCGGAGTTCCACGACACGGCGTTGATGTACCGCGAGCGGCTGACGCGCGCGCGTCGGTTGTTCTGCGACGAGTACCAGTGCAACCTGGTGCGGGCGTTCCGCAAGTTCCAGGACCTGGGAAACCTCGAGATCATTACCTGCTGCGCCACGCACGGGTATCTGCCGCTGATGGAGCTGTACCGCCCGGCCGTGCGCGCCCAGATCGAGCTGGCGGCGAACGATTACGAGCGCCATCTCGGCCGTCGGCCGCGCGGCATCTGGCTTGCCGAGTGCGCGTTCAACCCCGGCGACGACAGGGTGCTCGCCGACCACGGCATCCGGTTCTTCTTCACCGACGCGCACGGCGTTCTCCATGCGCATCCCAGGCCCCGCTATGGCGTGTTCGCGCCGTTGTTCACACCCTCGGGCGTGGCCGCCTTCGGCCGCGATCTCGAGAGCAGCAAGCAGGTCTGGTCCGCGGAAGAGGGATACCCAGGCGATTTCGACTATCGTGAGTTTTATCGCGACATCGGGTTCGATCTCGACCTCGATTATATTCGCCCATATATTCACGAGTCGGGCATCCGGCTGAATACGGGCATCAAGTATCACCGCATCACGAGCCGGGGCGGCGGCCACAAGGAACCCTACAACCGGCGCGTGGCGCTGGCGAAGGCCGAGATGCACGCCGGCCACTTCATGTGGTGCCGCGAACGGCAGGTC
>JAKJFL010000498.1:0-3207 GCA_022704935.1 Candidatus Rifleibacteriota bacterium | reverse complement strand
CTCCGCGATGAACGACTTGTCTGTCCGTTCCAGGTCGGCAAGGAAATCGACATTCTGGATCAGACCGAGTCTCCGCTCGATCATCTCGCCCACGAGATCCTTTTCCGGATGTGTATACACTTCGCGAATCGGGAAGGGAATCGAAATTCCGTCGCGCTTGAGGCGATACCAGATTCTTGAAAGCAGTTGATCCTGGATCGTCGGAGGGTAATCGGCTTCGTTGATCCAGTATCTGATGCGGTACGAGATGGAAAAATCCCCGAACTGTTCCATGAATATCTGGGGCGGCGGCGACTTCAGAATGCCGCTCACCTGGGAACACGCCCCAACCAGCGATTTCCTGACCTGATCGGGGGATGCCTCATAGGCAAGGCCGATCGTGAAGTCACGAAACAGCAGGCCCGGCCTGAGCATGAGGTTGTGAATTTCCTTTTTGGCGATGTCGTTGTTCGGAAGGGTGATCAGGTCGCGCGTGGTCATGCGGATCGTCGTGGCACGCCAGTTCGACTCGACAACCTTTCCCATGTATCCGGCCACCTTGATCCAGTCGCCGATCTTGAACGGGGGCGAAAAGTGGACGGAAAGCCCCGAAAACAGATTTCCGAGCACATCCTGGAGAGCGAGACCGATCACCATGGTGAAGACGGCCGACGTCGTCAGCAGCGGAGTGATGTCGACCCGGTAGGCCGTCGAAAGAATCGAAAGCCCGACGATCACGTAGGCGATGACCTTCACCAGCTGTTCGAATATGCTCGGCACTTCGGTGGCGCGCCTCTCCCGGAGGTAATACCCGATGCCGGCCGCAAACAGCGCTTCGCCGATCAGGAGAACGGCATTCAACTGTAACAGAAGTTCACATGTGGAGATCCAGGCTGTTCGACTTTTGAACAACGGAGAAAAATGCAAGCCGACATCGACCGCCAGAAGACCTACAAGAAGGTGCCCTGGCCATCGGACGGCCCCAGTCAGTTTGGCAAGCAGGCCTTTCCCATCGGAAGAATGTTTTTCCATTCTTGTGACGAGAGATTTCCACACCAATTCCCCTGCCAGGAAAAGGACAAGGCCGACAGAGAAAGCCGCAAGACTTTCATCCATCGAACCGCTCAGCCATTGCCTCAACCAGTTCATTTCGCCTCCATGCAGCTGATTTTTCATCATCTGGCATGCCGGTTTTTTGTCATGCCGGAACTTTTTTGCTGTCAAACTATCGGTAGATTGCCGATTTATGTGAAGGATAAACCTGGTACATGAGTTGCGTAGTTAGGCACATCAAGTTCCAAAGTTCAAAAACAGCACAACGAAAAAATTTATCAGGAGGAATCTCATCGTGAAGAAGAATCTGATCCTTTCAGCCCTGGTCATCGGCACCCTCACAGTCGCTCCCGTCGCTTTTGCCGGCAACCCCAGCCAGAGCGGCCAGTCCGGTCAGTGCGGCCAGAGCCAGCAGAGCGGTCAGAGTGGCCAGAGCGGTCAGTCCGGTCAGAGCGGCCAGAGCGGTCAGTCCGGTCAGAGCGGCCAGAGTGGCCAGTCCGGTCAGAGCGACCAGTGCGGCCAGCACCAGGGCGGCTGCCATCAGAAGCCCGGCTTCTTCAAGAAAGTCGGTGAGGCGTTCAAGAATGGCTTCGAGAACGGTAAGAAGGCCGGTAACAAGGCGTTTGACGCCGTCCAGAACAAGGTCATGGATGCCGGCGTTTCCGTGAAGAAGGCCGTCACCGGCAAGAAGTGCAAGACGTTCGTGAAGGGGCACTACAACAGCGACGGTTCCCATACGAAGGGTCACTTCCGGAAGGTCTGCAAGAGCAGCTGCAAGAAGTAATCGAGCAACAGACAAAAACCGCTTCCGAATACCTTTCGGAAGCGGTTTTTGTTTGCTGCTCGAAATTCGAAGTCGGAAGAGTGAAGTTTGAAAAAAGGAAGGGGCGGGTTCTTGATCGGGCGGGGGGTTTCCGCTAAGATGGGCTCATGATGATGGATCTCATACGCCGGTTCGAGTTCAGAGCGATTTCCTACGAGGAAGACATCTCTTCGCTTGTGGACATGCACCGCTGCTTCGAACAACTCGAAGGTGGCTGGTTCGATGACGAATCCACCTGCCGCATGCACCAGAAAATCGTCGGCCGTTCCCCCGGCTCTTCCTGGGTTTTGAGCTGCGAACGAATGATTTTCGGATACGCGGATCTGATCCAGAAAGGGAACGGCGTCGGCTGCGTTCCCCGATGGCGCATTCATCCTGATTTCAGGCAGCCCGTCGTGGCGAGAAAACTGTTCGACGGCCTGTGCCAGGAAGCCCGGCGACGCGAATGGCGCGCTCTGGAACTATTCGCCGACACGGAAGACGTCCGCCAGGATCTGAGCAGTATCGGGCTGAAACCCGATCGATGCTATTTCTGGGCAAATCCCGCCGATGTGACGTCCGGCAACGGTGTCGAAGCCCGCGAGGAAGTTCACGGTGACGGCGACGCGCTCATCCGGGAAGGCTGGCTGTCGTTTCTCGGGTCGCCCCTTCCTCTCAGGTTCATCGTCACGCGTGCGTTTCTCGCGGCCCAGTATCAGCAGTTTCATTACCGGACGCCGAAATTCTGGCGCATCGCGTTCAGAGACAGCGAGTATCTCGCCTGCTACGACGGCCGTGAGTGGCACGTTTTCAGGCACGGGAGAAGCGATTCCGACGCCGAGGCGGTCCAGCCGATCATCGCATCGCTCGATGAACTTCATCCCGGGAGACTGATGATCAGCGAGAAAGCCGGCGACATCTCGGGAGCCCCTCCCGCATCCGATCAGCGGTTCTGGGATTTCTACGTCGACCGGATCGGTTGACAGGCGGCCAAAGCGCCACTATGATGCGGTGCATTCCCGCGTGAGAGCGGCAACAATGTCTGGAGGACAAGCATGCGTTTTTCCATCGTATTGACGATCGTTCTGCTGGCTGTGATGCTTTTGACGGCTCTTCCTTCCTCGGCCATCCGGGTGATCTGCCCCCAGTGCGGCACGCTCGCCGAACTGACGGATGTCACGTGCAAGAAATGCGGATACGCTCTGAACAAGTGCCTCAAATGCGGCACGCTGAACCCGGTCAGTGCCGATTTCTGCGAAGGTGAGGACTGCGCCGAGCCGCTAGCCGAAATGCGCGTTCTCGGACGGATCGACGAGGAAACCCGCAAGGAACTGCGCCTCGGCCAGTCGGAACGCGCCCAGCTCGATCGCGAA
>JAKJFL010000497.1:0-3214 GCA_022704935.1 Candidatus Rifleibacteriota bacterium | reverse complement strand
TCTCACCTGCGTATGCCTGCCAGTTCGTGTTCGTCGCAAAGCTCACCGACGTATTGAATGCGAGCTCTGGCGACAGTCCAGGCAGGTGCCCGTCGTTGAGCGGCAGCCACTGCTGGCATCGCAGGATGAGATACGTGACGAGCAGGCTGCATGCCGAGAAAGAGAGCAGGCTCCCTGCATATTCGCTCCAGCTCTGCTCCTTCGAGAATTCGACGCCGCACAGGTATTCCGACGCGTGCTCCAGCGGCCCGAAAACGACCGGCACAGGGCGCTCCCGGCTCTCGAATACACGATAGAGATAGGCACCCATCGGCCGTACGAAGAGCAGAAGAGTGATGCAGAACAGAACCAGTTTGACGACAGCAAGGGTATCCATGGCTGTTCCTCTCGTTCAGAAGCGTTCCGGATACAGCAGGCTGTACAGGAGAAACGCGCACAGCCCGCATGCGACGAAGAGACCGATCACGAAATCGAGAGACATATCGCGCCTCCTATATTTGCTCGAAAAACCGCACCAGCGCGAAACAGGAACCGAAGAACACGAGAACCCCGACAATGACCACTCCATCCGCCATAAGACACCTCCTCGATGCCGTTTCCCCGGATATCGCAGTTTTTGTGCCGTTCCTGATGACCTCGGGAAAATGGCTTCCCATGCCAACAGTCCATTCATTTCTGACAGCCAGCTGCGAAACATCGTTGCATAATGCAAGCCCCGACAGCCGACCGCCATGCAATTCGCAACGGAGAATCCGGCCAGGACCGGCATGCAGGTAAATGGGACCCTTCGGGTCCTCATTTCTGTCGAAAGTGGTTGTCTTCAGCCAGTCAGGCTGAAAGAATCCTCACACGCGTCTCAGGTTTCTTCCCATTTAACCAGGGTGTGTCAGCCGGATACCCGGCAACAGGACCATCCCTCCGTTTTTCCCATCGGCACACGGGGACGAAACATGGGGGCCGGTTTCAAGTCAGCCCCCACTTTACATTCAGGTGGTCGCATCGCAAAGTCCCCCGGGTCTGCTCCCAATCTGCGGGTGCGTTCCTGAAACCGACGATTATGTTGAACGTCGTGTCTATGCGGCGAACGAATCCCGGTGGGTCTGACTGGCGCGGCTACAGGGCTCCCTGGGCGGCGTCGTCCATTTTCTTCCAGACGTCGACGGCGGCGGGAAGCGGCTTGCGAAGTTCGGAAAGGGATAGAACCGGCCCTTTGCCAGTGTTCATGCGGAGCTGGAATGCCTTGATGCTGACGCCGTTTTCGTTTTTTTCGAGCTGGCCGGTCGGAAAGCCGAGCGAGAACGCATCGGTGGCGCCGACGACGACGCTCCAGTTGTCGGGAAGTTCGGGTGCGGCGTTGAAGTTCGACATGTCGAGATACACGAGTCGGTCCTTCTGGAAACGGACGAGCAGTTTCCCGTTTACTTCGACCGGTCCCTCGCTCTCGCGGTATTTCCCGACAACCCACAGCCGGGTCGTCTCGGTCGCGGACGGGTCGACGAGAGTGCACAGGAGATCGGACGGCAGTTCCTCTATCGTGCCGATCGCCTCGCGCTCGAACATCAGATCGAGCGGCGCCATTGGAACGGGCGCGCGCGGCGCCAATCTTGATGTAGAGGCGGTCTTCGCCGTTCTCGAACGCGTAGCCCTGCCTGAAGGTCCAGAGTTCGGGCGCGCGGAACAGGAATTCGGTCTTGCCGGTGTCGACGAGCTTCTGCAAAAGCGGCTTCACCTCCCCGAGGAGTGAAGCGTCTTCGGTGGCTGCGCGGATCAGGTCTTTGAACGCTTCGAGCACGTCGCCCTGGATGATAGCGACACGGCCGGCACGAAGCAACTGGGCGGGAGTCGGTTTTCCCTTCTCGAGCGCCGCCTGCAGTTCGTCTTGCACAGCGGCCGCCAGCCCTTCATCGTCGCGGGAGAGGATGTCGGGACTCAGGTCGGCGGCTTTTTCCAGCGCATCGATTGCCGGGCCGTTCTCCTTGCGCGACCAGTGGGCCATGGCAAGCTCGAACAACGCTTCCGGCGTGTTGGAACCGGCGGCGGACTTCGCCTTGGCGAGTTCCTTGTCGCCGGCCCGGGGCCGGACCTTGCGAACGGGCTCGACGTGGGGCTTCGGCTTCGACTCGCGGATCTCGAAATGCCCGACCTCGGGGCCCCAGTGCCAGTTCGTGTAGACCTCCTCACGCGGGAAGAGGCGGCCCGTCAGTTTGATGTTGTCCGACTTGCGCTTCTCGTTCGATTCGCGCTCGAGCCGCTCGCGGCACTTCTTCACCCAGAACACCGACAGCAGGTCCTTGTCGTCGAGTGCGCGCATCGACTCGAACACGGCCTGCGCCTCTTCGTAGCGACGCCGGTTGAAGAGGTCCTGGCCGGCCGAGAACAGGCGCGACATCTTAACGCTCAGCGGGGTGCGCGAATAATACGTCAGGTCGGGCGAGTCGGAGGTCATCGGCACGGTTTCGGCCGCCGGAGCGGCACCGGCAAGGGCAAGCCCCAGGGCTGAGCAGATCAGGAAGCGTCCGGTTGGAAAGTTCATAGGCTCAGTTCATTCACCTTCGTCCTTCGGTGCCATACCACCGAGTATATTCTGCATGTCGGGGCTTTCGATGAGGTCCTTCATCTTCTCGTTGTTCATCAGGAAGTCGTAATCGCCCCGCTGGATCGCATCCATGATTGCGGGGTCCTGGAGGACGTTCTGCATCGCTTCGTTCTGGCCGAGGCCGGAAACGTTGTCCATGAACGAGCCATCCATGAGCATCGACTGAACCTGGGAATTGACCGTTTTCTGCTGTTCCTGGAGGTTGTCGGAAGCGGTGCCGGCCGGCCCTTCCTGGGCAGACGGGGTCTTCTCACGGGGAGCACCGTCCCGGATCGCCGGGCCTCCGGACTTCACGCGTCCAGCGGTTGTCTGGGTCGGCCGGGATTTCGCCTGAGTCGGGGGCTGTTCGGTCTGTGCCGATACCTCGTCGCCCATCGTCAGGGTCCGGATCTTGTCGACCGGGATTTTCACCTCCCCGAGCGCTTCCGTCTTCAGACGAAAGACACCGTCCTTGAATTCGACCAACTCGCCGCGTAGGGTCGACTTGTCCTTGAGCGTCACCGTCACCTTCGGCTCGGCTGCTGTTGCTGATACGACCGAAAAAGCCAGGGCGGCAGCAAGAGCGAAAATTCGTCGCATATCGTTCACGTCCTTCCACGTTGTTTGCGGATGTATTTC
>JAKJFL010000496.1:0-3214 GCA_022704935.1 Candidatus Rifleibacteriota bacterium | reverse complement strand
AGAATGATCCGATCACGTTTGCGATCGAAGAGTTCCCGTTCATGAAGGATCTGGTCGCCGACTTTCGTGACGACGATCTCAACTCGATCTCGATTCTCAAGGTCCGGGAAAAGCTGATCGGCTTCCTGGTCGTTGGTCGCAAGCTCAAGCGGGAGACTTTCTCCGAGAAGGAGAACAGCTTCCTCGCGACGCTTTCAAGAAATATATCTGTTGCAATAAATAACTTCCTGCTGATGGCCGACCTGCGTGACACCAACAAGCGCCTCGACGACAAGATTCAGGAAGTCAGCATACTTTACCAGGCGACCCAGATGATCGCCTCCGAACTCCAGCTCCAGACCCTGCTCGACATGGCCATGAGCGCGACCTCCGAGATTTCAGAGGTCAAGCGCGGCTCGATCTGGCTGTATGACGAAGAGCACGAGGCGTTCACCCTCCGCAGTCACCTGGGTGATACGACGGACATTCCCGATACGATACCGCTTGCCAGGAGCGGAGTCTGTCAGAAGCTTTTCACGAACAAAGAGCCGATCAAAATGATGCGGGAAGTGGCCGAGACGCAGAAAATGCTCGAAATCGACGAGACCGTCTTCGGCAAATCCTTCGTGATCGTTCCGATCGTGCACCAGGGCGAATTTCTCGGCGCGATGCACATGTGCGAAAAGACCTCCGGAAGCGAGTTCTCCGAGCGCGATCAGCGGCTCGTCACCGTCTTCGCCGTCCAGCTCGGGGCCGCCGTGAAGAACGCAAAACTCTACGAGCAGGCCATCACCGACGGCATGACGCGGTTATATCTGCACAAGTATTTCAAGCAGCGCCTGTTTGACGAGGTCAAGCGAGCCGCCCGTTTCAACAGGGCCCTCGCGCTGATCATGATCGACGTCGACCATTTCAAGAAGTTCAACGACACCTACGGCCACCAGACCGGAGACGAAGTGCTCAAGCGCGTCGCCGCGATCATGCGCAAGGCCGTGAGAACGCACGACCTCCCCGTGCGGTACGGCGGCGAGGAGTTCGCGCTGGTCCTGCCGGAAACCGACATGCAGGGCGCCATGGCCGTCGCCGAGCGCGTGCGCCGCGCCATCGAGATGGACTCCCTCGAGGCTGGCGGCAAGACGATCAAGTTCACGGCCAGTCTAGGTGTCTCCGTCTTCCCCGACTCGGCTCTCGAAATGGACGATCTCATCAAGGCTGCGGATATGGCCCTCTATAAATCGAAGGAAGGCGGCAGGAACCGCGTCACCCAGGCGCCTCAACTCGATCCGTCGAAGCCGCCGCACTCGTCGCCTCCCTCCGAAGCCTGAGGGGGCTTTTCCGTTCAGCAGCCGGAGCGCTTCCGAAACATCGCGATCCTGCTTCCCCCAGGTGTTTTTTCGTTCTTCAGCTGCTCCCAGCCGTGTTCGGGAAGATATGCGAGATCCTCGTCGGCGAGCGGCCGCACCAGGAGCCCTTTTTGCGGGCCGCTGACATGCGAGACCGACCCGTCGTCGCGGACGATCACGTGACGGCTGCCGCGCAGCGCTTCGAACGTATCGAACGTCATCAGCAGGGGCGCCTGTGGCTTCAATACCCGGAAACACTCGGAAAACGCCGCATACAGCCCGTTCCTGTCGAGGTAATCGAACAGATGATGGGCGAGAATGCCGTCCAGCGAGGCGTTGCTGAAGGGAAGCGCGCGTGCGTCGCCCACGAGGCAGGCTGCCTTCACTTCCTCCTCGAAGATATTGTTGTCGACGACCTGGACGGCTTTTTTCGACAGGTCGAGCCCGATGCCCCGGAAGCCGATCCGCGCGAGGTAGATCGTGTTGCGCCCTTCGCCGCACCCGAGATCGAGTACCAGCCCGTTGCGCGGGACGAGCCGGGCCATGTGCTGGATCAGCTTCGCCGACGGAGCTATGATGCCCTGGTGCCTGAGAAACCGCGACCAGGCTTTGTCCCAGAATGTGCGGGAAAGAAGTTCCGGATCAGAATTCATGTGTTGCCCCCAAGGAACTCAACCGTGACAGCAGTGATGTCATCGTGCTGCTCGGCATCGCCGATGAAGTGAATCACGTTCTCCAGCAGGGCTGCCGCCGGATCCGCCGACCGCCGGTCTGACAGGAACCGCTTCAGCCTGCTTTCTTCGTATTCCTCCCCATCGGGATTGCGTGCTTCGGTGACGCCGTCCGTATACATGACCAGCATATCCCCCGGCTGCATCGAGAACGTCTTCGACTCATACGGCATGTCCATGATCCCGAGAGGGATGCCTTTCGCCGTGTGGATGCCGAGTTTGGGCTCTCCCTTCTGCCGGGCGAGAATCGCCGGATTATGACCCGCGCATGCGAGTTCGATTTCTCCGGTTTCGGTATCGATGATAACGTACATCGCCGTAATGAACCGGTCGGGGGTGATGTGCTTCTGGATGATCTCGTTCGCCTTCATGAGAACGCCGGAGGCTGAAAGCTTTTTGAGATCCATCATCGAGAGCGTCATTTTGAAGACGGTCATGATGATCGCCGCCGGAACATTCTTGCCTGAGACATCGGCGATGACTATCCCGAGACGATGCGGCCCCAGTTCGAAAAAGTCGTAGTAATCGCCGCCGACTTCTCCGGCGGATTTGCTGACGCTGGAGATCCTCACGCCCGGCACGGTCGGAGTGGCCCGGGGAAGCAGATTCCCCTGAATTTCCTTGGCCATCGACAGTTGATACTCGATTCGCTCTTTCGAAGCTTTCTCCTTCAGAAGGCTGTCGGTTTCGATGAGCGCCGAGATCTGATCGGCGATGATCTTGATGAACGACATGTCCTGAAGGGAAAGCATCGTGTCGGGCTCGGGAAAATACACGAACAGCACGCCGAGATATTCCGGCTGCTTCAGGAAGTTGTACTCGTAGGCATCCGACTCCGGCGGCTTGAGCGGTTCGAGATGCAGGCTGCCCTCGAGGCCCTGCTCGTAGGTTCGTTTGCGAAGCAGGGGGTTGTCCTGAATGGAATTGATGTTGTAGGTCTTCCTGAAGAAACTTCCGTCATCCGTCGAGATCTTTGCGTCTTTCATGTCTTCGAAATATCCGCCCGTCAGGCCTTCCGACGCCGGAATGAACTCCGGTGAGGGCGCGAATTTCTGGTTGCCGGGGGTGCCCACCGACGCCACATACGGACCGAACTCGGACGAGCTTTTGAACTCGTCCGACATGATGGGTTCGCCGAGTCGCCAGTAGCCAGGCTGGTTC
>JAKJFL010000495.1:0-3215 GCA_022704935.1 Candidatus Rifleibacteriota bacterium | reverse complement strand
CGAGATCTCCCGCCTGCGCCGCGAACCGGCATCGACCGAAGAAATCACCAAGGCGATGGACGTTCTCGAAACTCTGTATATGCGGGGCGCCGAGACTAACGAAGGCCAGACCGACATTCTCGGGAACGCATTGATTCATGATTCTCTCGAGCACGAATGCACCTATCTCCAGCGGCTTCGCTCCTTCACCCCCGAACGCCTGATGCAGCTCGCCGGACGGTATCTCGCCGGCGAGGCCGACGTCACGACGCTCGCGGGCCCCAAAACTCGCTCGACGCCATTCCAGGCTTCTCAGCAAACGGCCGGCGCTGAGCAGGACGGCGTATCGACCTGGAGGCTGGAAAACGGCCTTCGCGTCATCCATCGAAGGCTCTCGGGCATCGGTCTCGTCGGAGCGACCCTGACGGCTGAAGCCGGTATCAGACACGAGCCAACGGCATCCGGCGGCCTCGCCAACCTCATGTCCGAGATGCTGCTGAAGGGCACCCAGCGGCGCGACGGCCAGCGCCTCCTGTGGGACCTGGAAGCCCTCGGCGCCGACCTCGATCCCTCCGCCGACCCCGATATGATGCGCCTCAGTCTAAGCGCGCCGGAGCGCACGTTCGCGCAGGCGCTCGCCATCATGGCCGAGACGGCCAAGCTCCCGACCTTCCCGGCTGACGCCTTCGAAACCGAGCGCCGCAAGGTCCTGGGACGTCTCAAGTCAGTCGACGACGACATGTTCGAGAACACCTGGCGCCTCTTCCAGGCGAATCTTTTCGGCAACCACCCGTACGGCCGCTACGCCCTCGGAACGCGCGAATCGGTCCAGGCCCTCACCCCAGACCTCGCGGCGCGGTTCCACGCCTCGACCTTCCGGGCCGACGGCATGGTTTTATCTATCATTGGCGATATAGAATCAGCCGAAGCCCTCCGTCTCAGCGGCGACTTTTTCGGCGATGCCTTCGTCCCAGCCGGTTCTTCTGTCAGGCCTGCGGGCGCCATCGCCATCGAGCCCCCGCAGGCGTCGAAGCGCGCCGAGGAGTTCCGCGACCGCCAGCAGGCGATGGTATGCCTCGGCTGGCTCGGCCCCCGATACGATCATCCCGATTACCCAGCCATGAAGGTTCTCAACGCCGTTCTCGGCGGCGGCATGTCTGCGCGTCTGTTCCGCAAGGTTCGCAACGAAGCCTCCCTGGCCTACGCCGTCCACTCCCTCTTCCCGACCCGCATGGATGGCGCCCCGCTGTGCGCCGTCATCGGCACCGATCCGTCGGCTGTCGATAAGGTCATCGAGATGGTCTCGGCAGAAATCGGCGACCTGGCATCAAAAGGCCCCGAAGCCTCCGAGCTCGACCGCGCCATCGCCTTCGTCACCGGCCAGTTCGCCCTCGACCTCGCCGCCTGCCTCCGTCAGTCACACTTCTACGCCTGGTTCGAAGCCCTCGGTGCCGGCTACCGCTTCCTGAAAACCTACCCCGAGTCCGTACGCCGCGTCACCGCCGCCGACGTCCAACGCACCGCCGCGACCTGGCTCCACCCCGACAAATCCATCATCGCCGTCACCCGGCCCACCAAGTGATCCCATCCACAGAACAGGCCAAGCAATATTGATTTTTTTCCCGTTCCGTGATATCTTGAACTCATAAGGGCAGTTGGCTCAGTGGAAGAGCATCGCCTTCACACGGCGGGGGTCACAGGTTCAAATCCTGTACTGCCCACTCACAAACCCTGGAACCAGAAACGGTTTCCGGGGTTTTTCGTTTCCGATGTCAGTGATTTTGTCAGTCAGTCCCCCCTAACCACCGGAGTTCCGTCAACAGCTAACGCCCCATGAAATACACATGGCGGCACACGAAGGCTGCAGGAACGCTAGAGCCCCGAACCGTCCACCAAACCAGGGTCCACTTCTCGGTGGTTCGTGGTATTCACCATTCGCTCCCCCTTGACAGACGATACTACCAGCGATACTATTATCTCATGAGCACGAGAGAGAAAACGCTCGAGAAGATGCGGAACAACCCGAATGGCTGGAGCATTGATACGCTCAAGGCTCTTGCCGGCCACTTCGGCGTCACCTACCGGCAGAACGGAACCAGTCATGTCGTGTTCGTCTGGTCCGGTGGCCGAACCCTTCCCGTCCCGTTTCGCCGGCCGATCAAGGCCATCTACATCAAGAAGTTCATCGCCCTTCTGGAGGAGTGACGTATGAAAAAGCGCGATCTGAGCAGGTATTCTTTTGAAGTCAGCGCCCTTTCCGACGAGGACGGCGGTGGTTTCCTGATCTCCTTCCCGGATTTTTCCGAGTGCATTTCCGATGGTGAGACCAGAGAGGAAGCCATTCGCAACGGACTCGAAGCCCTCGCCGACACGATCGCGGCGCTCGAGTCGATGGAGCTTCCCGTTCCCGAACCCGGAAGCGGCGGCTTCTCCGGGAAGTTCGTTCAGCGCATTCCCAAGTCCCTGCATCAGAAGCTTGCCATGCGCGCGAAGGCCGAGGGCGTCAGTCTCAACACCCTGGTCGTCGCCCTTCTTTCCGAGGGCATCGGCCGCGACGAGGCATCGAAGCGCAAGAAGGCTGCCTGATTTCATCTCGTCGGCCCCTTCGATAACCCCTTCTGGAAGAGCATCGCCTTCACACGGCGGGGGTCACAGGTTCAAATTCTGTACTGCCCACTCAGAAACCTCGGAACCAGAAATGGCTTCCGAGGTTTTTCATTTCCAACACCGTTCACGCTGCAATTCATGCTATTATAGTATAATACATCGGATATTTCACCCGGAACCCGCGTGGCGGGCCGCGGGGGTGACCGGAATGTGGTAGCATGCGCTGGTGAAAGCTGTTTGAGAAGCGCCCGCCCTTTCGCTCTCGTGAAGGCACGGCACGCCGATATGTTCAGGAGTCGATGAACCGTCATGGCATTGAAGAAATCGGAGCTGTACTCCTCTCTCTGGTCGAGTTGCGATGAGCTGCGCGGCGGCATGGATGCCAGCCAGTACAAAGACTACGTGCTGGTGCTGCTGTTCATCAAATACGTCAGCGACAAGTATGCCGGCCAGCCGTATGCGCCGATCACGATTCCGCCGGGGGCGAGCTTCGCCGACATGGTCGCGCTCAAGGGCAGGCCCGACATCGGCGACCAGATCAACAAGAAGATCATCGCCCCGCTGGCCAACTCCAACAGGCTGTCCGACATGCCCGACTTCAACGACGCCACCAAGCTCGGCAGCGGCAA
>JAKJFL010000494.1:0-3215 GCA_022704935.1 Candidatus Rifleibacteriota bacterium | reverse complement strand
TCGCGGACGTCGTCACAGATGACATGCCGCTGGGTCGCCTCCCCTGATCGGCCGTGCTCGTCGACGGATTCGATCCGCACGAGCCGAAACCTCGGAACCGATGGTTCGAGCGGGTTGGGGTTGTCCTCGAGCTCGTAGATGATCGTGCGTTTCACGGCGATCTGGCCGAGGCTGTCTTCGCGTTCGAGCGTCGGGTCCTGTTCTTCCTTGGCGATGCGCATCAGGGGGCCGGCCTTCGTGGCGAGCGTCCGGGCATCCTCGATGCGGATCGGCGCGGGCTCATCGATACGCGTCGACTCGCGCACGTCGTTTCCCATGAAAGCCAGGATCTTCCGGAAATCGTCGTTCACCTTGATTTCTTCGAGCGACTGGCGGACCATGCGGGTCTGCTGGAAGAACACCTTGTAGGATGCAAAGAGGATCAGGGAGACGAGAAACAAGACGATCAGCAACTCCACGAAGGTGAAAGCCTTCGTGACTCGTGTCGTTCGCGATGCTCCGGCTGTATTCACGGTCGCCTCAGTTCAGATCTGATATAGCTGTCGATATTATATATGGGTCGGGCTCTTCGCCATCGGGCGTCTTCCATTTGACGGTCACTTTGACGAACTTGATCTTGAGGGGCGTCCCGAGAGGGCCGGCCGGGGAGGGTACACCCATCACCTCGACCTTCCGCTCATAGGTGCTGCCACCCGCTTTGAATACGGGCTCGTACAGATCGGCCGCGCCTCCCGCCGCCCCGGACGTGTTGAAGTCGGTTTCGGCGCTGAACTCGCCAGCATCCTCGTCGTCGAGGGTGCCGAAGGGAACCGCCCGAAGGCCGTCGATCGCCTGCTGAGCGAGACCGATGGCGGTTTCGTAGTCTTTCACCTTGCGGGTCTGGCGCATGCCCATCGTGAAGACGATACCCAGCGAAAACAGGATCGACAGCAGAAGAATCGTGATCAGGATCTCGGGCAGGGTGAACGCCCGGCGCTTCACACCTTTCAGCCGACCGGAATCTGGAGATCGTCTCACGCGTCCCTCTCGAATCTGGGTTTCACTGCCATCAGACTTCCAAAGAATATCATGAATCCCCCAACCACGCCAGACCAGGGCAAGAACAAGGGGCAGCACATCGTTGCGAAAACGGCACGCACATCGTCTTGTGAATAACTAGACATTAGCGTATAATGTTTATGTAATTAATAAACGCCGATTGGAGTTGTCGTATGAACAATCTGAACGAACTTTTCTGGAGCGCATCGCTCGAGGAGACGAAACGGGGATACGTGTATCAGGAGAGCGACGACAAGTATACCTGCCTGATATGCGGAAAGAGTTTCATCTGCGGGGTCATCCACCCGATGAACGGAACGCTGTATGAAGCGCGCAAGGCCGTCGAACGGCATATCGTCGACGTTCACGGCTCGGTATTCGCGTTTCTGCTGTCGCTCGAGAAGAAACTGACCGGCCTGACCGACCACCAGAAGACACTCATGGAATCTTTTCATGCCGGCAGGAGCGATGCCGAAACGGCAAAAGAGCTCGGAACGAGCACGTCGACGATCCGGAATCACCGTTTCCAGCTTCGCGAGAGACAGAAGCAGGCGAAAATCTTCCTTGGGCTGATGGAGCTTCTGCAGGAAAAAAACCGGTCGCACGGGGATTTCATAACGATTCCCCGAACCGCACGCCAGGTCGACGAGCGGTTCGCCATCACCGAAAAGGAGAATACGGAAATTCTCCGGGAGTATTTCCCGGACGGTCTCAAAGGCCCTTTACGGAGCCTTCCCATCAGAGAGAAAAAGCGGGTCGCCATCCTGAGGCATCTCGTCACGTTCTTCGACCCAGAAGCAAGGTATACCGAAAAACAGGTCAACGAGATCCTCAAGCGGGTTCATCCCGACTGCGCGATGCTGCGCAGGAACCTCATCGAATACGGCTTCCTCGACCGCATCGCCGACGGGAGCGCCTACTGGGTCAAATTGGCATGAAGGAGAACGTCATGGACGCTCAAAAACGGAAAGAACTGAAGAAAGCCGCGAAAGAAGCGGTTCCGGCAATGGGAATCTATCGAATCACGAACACCGTCACCGGGAGAAGTCTGCTCGGATCGAGTATGAACCTGGGCGGCACCGCCAACAGTTACCAGCACAAGCTCGACTTTTTCAGTCACCACGACGCCAGGCTGAAAGCCGACCTGGAACGCTGCGGCATGGCGGCCTTCACGTTCGAGGTGCTCGAAA
Organism: Candidatus Rifleibacteriota bacterium; assembly: GCA_022704935.1. Classification (GTDB taxonomy): domain Bacteria; phylum Muiribacteriota; class Ozemobacteria; order Ozemobacterales; family Ozemobacteraceae; genus MWAR01. Next base: position 987 of record JAKJFL010000494.1, on the reverse strand, counting down.
CGATCGATCCCGCAGCCGTCGACCCGGCTGAACGGGCCGAGGCCGTCCGCGAACTCGAGAAGAAGTGGAGGGCGGAACTCTCCGCAAACGGTCAGATCGGGTATGACACCCCGGGAAACCCGGCAGACTCCTGATCAGGCCGGTCGGCCAACGGACGTCATGTAGACGACGCTCTCCTCCTCTCCGTCGAGGCCGAGCAAGACGTTCACCTCGTCGTCGAAGAGGGCAGCCATCTGGCAGGTGCCGAGACCGATCGAGGTCGCCGAGATCGCCAGGGCGTGGGCAACATGGCCCGCGTCGAGGTAGATGTAGCGGAAACCGCGCTGGCCATATTTCCAGGTGGTTCGTCCGAAGACCGCCGTCCAGACAAAAACGACGGGCGCCATGCGGCACTGGTTCTGCTCGAGCGCCGCATGGGCGAGCGCCTCGCCGAACCGTCCCGCAGCAAGCCGTTCGAGGGAGTGATTCCGGACCGAGTAATGATACACGCCGGGCTCGAGACCATCGACCGCATTGACGACCACGTAGGTCTCGATCGGATACAGACCGCCCGCCGATGGCACCGTCCGGCGCAGGAGGCCTGATTCTCGGCCCCGTGACCCGCCCGCGACCCAGAGCAGGAAGGAAAGCTGGGCGGTCGTGACCGGTTTCGGCGCGTATGCCCGCACGCTGTGCCGGTTTTGGACCGCCTGTCTCAACGAGCAAGGCCTGACGCCGACCGGCTCGGGCAAAGCGACGACCGGCTTGTCGGGATACTCCTTGAAAGGTGTCGGCATTTTCGAAAATTCCGGCGCACCGCGCATCGCTTCACGCCGATATTTCGTCTCGCAATGGAAAGCCTCTCCGATGTGGTCTTTCATCATCCTCTCCTCTGTCACGCTCAACAACGTTCTATATTCTTATCTATCTCATTGCGGAAGTCGCACTGTTTTGAAATGATACTCTTCCGAATGGATCATGTCAAAACACCCCGCATGAGAGGGGCGG
>JAKJFL010000493.1:0-3220 GCA_022704935.1 Candidatus Rifleibacteriota bacterium | reverse complement strand
CCCGCCCCGACGAACGAACCCCCGCCCAGATCCCCCGCCTGCAGGACGAACTCGACCAGGTCCCGCACCGACACCTTCACGAGTTCCATGGCATCAAACCACCCTGCATCCCACGCCAGATTTCCCCGAAAAGGGGAGGGAGAAAGAAACGTCCATCATCACCCACTGCCCATCACGGTCGTCAGGAACGACGGCACGGTCTGTCCGGGGAATGAACTGGCTATCAGGCTCCGTCAGCGCTTGATGAGGATCGCATGGCCGTTGAGATTATGGAGGATGATCCGGTCTCCGAGTTTCATCTGCTCATCGACGAATGCCGCGATTCCGCTGCAACCCGGGAATCCGTAGTCGTCGAAAACAATGAATCCGCCTGGGATCAACTTGTCCCAGATCCATTCCACGATGTCTTTCGCCGACTGATAGACGTCCACGTCGATATGGCAGAACCGGAACCTCCTTGATTCGATGGCATGGCCAGTCTGATCGGGGAAGATCCCTTCGAGGATCTCGAAATTCTCCAGCTTCATCCGGCTCCGAAGAAAGGTCTCGACGGACGTCCGGCTCGTATCGGAATGCTCTCCGCCCGTGTAGGACGCATCATGAGCTCCGGCTTTGACCACTCCCGTGAAGGTGTCGCACAGAAACACCTTTCCAGGAATTCCGCAGAGGGCAGCCTTCTTCGCGATGAGTGCGCCCGTGCCGCCACGCCAGACGCCGATTTCGATGATATCCCCTTCGGGAAGTTTCGAGGACTCTCCGATGAGGTGCCACAATTCAAAGCACCGATACAGATCGACAAGCGTGGCTCCCCGGATGGCCGCAAACACTTCCTGGAACGGGAAATCTTTTTTCCAGGGGGCATACATGGCCGAAGGGCGGACCGGCTCGTATTCGTGACTCAGCTTGTCGCTCCCAAGCCGGGGCAGCCGGACGAGATCGAATCCGAGTCTGTTCAGAACCTGTCTGATCTTCTGCTTGAACATTTCCATCGATGGTTCCTCGATTTTATATATTCACTATTATTTCTATGTTGCGTCTGCTTCCGCTTTTCCGGAAGCACCTGCGGAAAGGCCGCCTTCTGCCGAGTCCGATCGAACGAGCCCCGTGGGATGGCGGTTCCCGGCTTCCGGCAGGAGCAAGTATACTCGGGATTCGTCATTCCGGAAAAGAGATTCAACGATCTCGTGATGTCTTGCAAACATCCCCGGCGTGCGGTACACTTCGGCCGCGTCAATTCTGCGTTCAATGCTGATCAACACGAGGTAGAGGCCAACATGCACACGTATCGTTCACACACCTGCGGCGAGCTTCGGGACACGCACATCGGGCAGCAGGTCCGGCTTTCGGGCTGGATCCAGCGCAAGCGCGACCTCGGCGGCATGCTGTTCGCCGATCTGCGCGACAATTATGGCCTCACCCAGATCGTGGCCCAGCCCGGCACACCGGTGCATGCCGAGCTGGATGCAGCCCGCGTCGAGTCGGTCATCACGGTCGACGGCACGGTCCGCACGCGCGGCGAGGGCAATATCAACACGCGCATGCCGACCGGCGCGATCGAGGTCGAGATCGCGAAGATCGCGATGCAGGGTTCGGCCGAGGTGCTTCCCTTCCCGATCGTCGATGACACGACGGCCCCCGAGACGACCCGCCTTTCCTACCGGTTTCTCGACCTGCGCCGCAACAAGCTGCACCAGAACATCCTGCTGCGTTCGAAGGTCATCTCCAGCATCCGGCGCCGCATGACCGATCTGGGCTTCAACGAGTTCCAGACGCCGATCCTCACCAGCAGTTCGCCGGAAGGCGCCCGCGACTACCTCGTGCCCAGCCGGTTATATCCTGGCAAATTTTATGCCCTGCCCCAGGCGCCGCAGCAGTTCAAACAACTGCTGATGGTCAGCGGTTTCGACCGCTACTTCCAGATCGCGCCCTGCTTCCGCGACGAGGATGCCCGCGCCGACCGCTCTCCCGGCGAGTTCTACCAACTCGACGTCGAGATGTCGTTCGTCACGCAGGACGACGTGTTCGACGCCGTCGGGAAGGTCATCCACGGCGTGTTCACCGAGTTCTCCGACTGGCAGTCGACACCCCTGCCCTTCCCGCGCATCCCGTTTGCCGAGGCGATGAAGACATACGGAAGCGACAAGCCCGACCTGCGGTTCGGCCTCAAGATCCAGGATGTGTCCGATATCTTCGCGACGTCGGGCTTCAAGGCGTTCGAGTCGGTCGTGGCCGGGAACGGCGCCGTGCGCGCGATCTGCGTGCCGGGTATTGCCGACAAATCGCGCAAGTTCTTCGACGATCTCGAGGCGTTCGCGAAGGAGGGAGGGGCCAAGGGTCTCGCCACGCTGCATTACACGGTCGGCGGCGAGATCAAGGGCACTCTTTCCAAACCGCTCGCGGACGGCGTCAAGCAGGCGCTGCGCGAGCGCATGGCGGTGGAGCCGGGTTCGTCGCTGCTGTTCGTGGCCGACCAGCCGACCGCCGCGTCCGTCGTGCTCGGCAAGATCCGCGTGAAGCTCGCCGACCTGCTCGATTTGCGCCGCAAGAACTGCTACGAGTTCTGCTGGATCACCGACTTCCCGATGTTCGAGCGCGACCCCGAGACGAACGAGATCATCTTCAGCCATAACCCCTTCTCGATGCCCCAGGGCGGCCTCGAGGCGCTTATGACGAAAGACCCGCTGACGATCAATGCGTATCAATACGATATCGTATGTAACGGAGTCGAGCTGTCGAGCGGCGCGATCCGCAACCACCGGCCCGACATCATGTACAAGGCATTCGAGATCGCCGGCTACTCGAAGGAGCAGGTCGACGCCAAGTTCGGCGGCATGATCCGCGCGTTCAGCTACGGCGCCCCGCCCCACGGCGGCATCGCGCCCGGCATCGACCGCATCGTCATGCTGCTCGCCAACGAGCCGAACATCCGCGAGGTCATCTCCTTCCCGATGAACCAGAACGCGATGGACCTGCTTATGGGCGCCCCCTGCGATGCGACCGAAAAACAGCTCCGCGAGTTGCACCTCACGATCAACTACCCGGAAAAAACCGACAAGTCCTGACGTCAGCCCGGCGCTTCCAGCGCCCCCGGGAAAGCAATCCTGCAACCGGTCCCGACAAGCCGGCCGCATGGGCACGCAGCTTAAATATCTGAAAATATTATACATTTCGTGCCCATCATAGTCGAATGTCATTCATGTCGATGTTCCGTAGGGGCGGG
>JAKJFL010000492.1:0-3220 GCA_022704935.1 Candidatus Rifleibacteriota bacterium | reverse complement strand
CACTCCCCGAGTTCGCCGACCCTGAACGGCAGAAGAAGATCGAAAAACAACGCAGACCTGAACGACGAAGTGCGGATGCCGTTTCGCTCGAAACGTCGGGAAAGCTCTTCCGGCGAAGTGGCGATCGCATCGACGGCCCGTGAAGCCCGGAACCTGATCGGGTCACCGGGAACGGCAACGACCATGCCGGACGCCGCCCGAAGGTCGCGATGCAGGGCAAGGACCGCCTTCTCCAGGTCGCCGCCGAGGTAGTTCTCCGCCCCGCTGACGACGTATTCGACGACGCCTTTTTCCGTCAGCGCCGCCACGGTTTCACGGATCGCCTCGCTCGTGAACATCCGATTTCCAACGAGAGTCGTCGGATCGGAGGGCAGGACGAGGACAGCATCGAATATCCCGGGGTTCGCGCGCAGATATGCCCGCGGATCGGCCACTTCCCACCGGAGGCGCGGATCGGCGGGAGCGAGACCTTCCATGAAAGCCGCGAGGGCGGCGTCGAGATCGACGATATGAATATACTTTATCTTATATTTCAAGCACTCTTCAAGTATGTCCGGAGCGGGAATCCCGACGATCAGGACGGTCGATCCGTCGGCGGAAAGTGGCGTCGGAAGACACGAGAAGAAAGCGTGGATGCGCTGTTCCGCCGCAGGCCGGTCGGGCCAAGTCATCGTGAAGGTGTTGTCCAGGAAGAGCGAATACTGGCCTCCGTAGCTTGAAATCTTCACCGACTGGTAGGCCGTATCGAAACTGCGCACGAGTTCGTATCCGGGGTGGAACCTGTTCCAGAGGTATCCGTCCATGTTCCGCTGAACCGTCGGCAGAACCGGGGATGCGAAGGGCGCCAGGATGGCGATGACGCCGGCGGCAATGCGGATGTTCCCTTTCAGAACGAGGCAGAGGGCTGAGGAAGACAGGATGAAACAGGACCACATGAGCACGACCGGCTCGGTGGCACCGCCGGCAACGAATGCGAACAGCGTTCCTCCGACCGCTCCCCCGGCGGATTCAAGAGCGAAGAGAAGATCGACCCCTGTTCCCGGGCCGTTTCCGGACGCCCTCATCATCGCGGGCAGAAGAGCGCCGACCGGCATGGAGAGGGGAAAGACCGTGACTGCGATCACGGCGACGACCGGCAGGAACGGCAGGAGTTCGCCGGCGGATGCCGGGAGGAACGTCGCCGTCCCGAAGATGAAACAGAGAAGAGAGAGCGGCGGAGACAGGACGGTTGCAGTAATGACGGTTTGCGGCCCCGGGCGGAGAGCGGCGGCGAGCCGGCCACCGGCGGCGAGCCCCAGCAGCCAGATGGCGAGAAAGGTTCCCAGATGCAGCTCGGTACCGTAAAACTGGCCGAGAATCGTCCTCAGGACGGCGATCTGAGCGATATTCGCCGCCGCGCCGGCAAGGAATACGGCGAAGAACCCGGCCCTTCTCCCGCTCATTCAGCGGTTCTGCGTCGTGCTCGCCGTTGAGACTGGTTTTTCAGCCGGCTTCTGTTCGGGCTTTGCTGAAGCTTTCTGCGGAGGCTTCTGGGCCGGTTTCTGAACCGCAGGAGGAGTGGAGGCCTGTCCGGGTTTTGGAGAAGGTTTCGAAGCGGATTTCGAAGCCGGTTTCGGTTGCGTCGCCTGCGGAGGCTTCGAAGCGGATTTCGCAGACGTTTTTTCCGTCCCGGCGGGAACGGTGAGGTGCGCGCCTTTGCTCGCCATTGCAGCGACCCAGTCGGCCGCGACCGGGTCATGGTTCTTCATCGCGCTTCCGCCGGATGAAATGGCGTCGATACGTGCCGACATCGGCGGCGTTTTTCCCGGGGATGTGAGCTGGATTTCGGGAGCCGCCATCGGAGCCGAAGCGGCCACTCCGCCCAAGTCGTAAACGGGAGGTTCCATGGGTGTTCCCGGTTCGGCGACGGGAGCTGGGAGGGCGGAGAGTTCGCTGTCGGTGAGGGAGCGGCCGCAGAGATAGAGCCCCCATTTTCCCTGTTTTTCGATCTCTTCGATCGAATACTGCGTGATCGAACGTATAGTGTCGCGCGAGGATCGGCGCATCAGCAGATACAGATCGGGGGCGGCCATCGTCCGAAGGAGTTCCTCTCCGAACAGCACCTGCTTCTCCGACTTGGGTTCGAACCGGGTCTCGCGTTTCACGCCCCATGTCGGTATATCGCGACCAGTATAGAATTTTGCCCCTTCCAGGACGTCTTTCGCGAAAAGGATTCTGGCGTTGGCGGGCAGGGCCGCCACCCTCCGGAGGAGTTTCCTGTAGCCTGGCAGAGGGCGTTCCTTCAGAAGGATCTCGTCGCCGTTGATCGTGGGCAGGAGCATCAGCATGATGCCGGGGACGGTTACGCCGAGAACGAGAATGATGCCCTTCACGATGCCGAGGTTCATGAATGTGTAGCCGAAGACGGCCAGGAACATGAAATAGAAAGCGACGAAGAAGGCGACCCGGGCTATTTTCGGGTCGGGCAGGGCACCCATGAAGGACATCGTCATGATCGTGACGCCGAGGAAGGCGAAGAAGATGATCGTCAGCGCCGACTCGAGCTTGTAGGCGAAAGCTTCCTCTCTGTCGTAGCTGAACAGGTTCGACAGATACCCGCCGGTCATCAGTGATGCGGGAACGAGAAGCGGCAGGGCATAGGGAGCAAGCTTGGATTTCGCGAGAGAGAGCACGACGAAGGGGACCGCGAACCAGAGGAAGAGCGGGAGGCCCCATTGCTGGTTCTTCGATTTTGCCTCGCGGAAACTTTGGACAACCCCTCCCGCAAAAAATGCCGTCCAGGGGAACATTCCTGCAATCAGGACGAGAGCGAAATAGAAGATCGGCCCTGACCTTCCATGTGCTTCCGATGCGACGCGGGCGATCGTTTCATCGAAGATGAAATACCGGAACAGCCCAGGCACGTTGAAGCACATCCATAAATACCATCCAAGGCCGATGACTGCGAACAGCATCCAACCGATGATATTTTTCAGAAGCGATTTGAGCGACTCAACGCCGCCGCGCAGGGCGATTCCCGGAATGAGGCCCAGCAGCGGCAGCAGGCCGGGAGGGCCTTTCGTGAGAAACGCGAAGCCGGCAAGGGTCCAGAACCCCGTTGCGAGAGCGCGGGACGGTTTTGTCCGATACCTGATCAAAGCCCAGATCATCCAGGTCTCGAACATGGCCAGGAGGGGGTCGGCCGTCAGGCCTCTGAACTGAACCGCGAAAAAGAGGCTCG
>JAKJFL010000491.1:0-3222 GCA_022704935.1 Candidatus Rifleibacteriota bacterium | reverse complement strand
CCTTGCCCGGCCCCTTGACGAGAGTCTGGAACCAGCCCTCTCCCGAGAAGAACGCCGAAAATGCGGCGTTTCTGTAGGCGCTGACCTCGACCGTGATATCCGAGGCGTAGTAGGCGCCCTGGTCGAGAATGTAGCTTTCGCCGGGCTTGAGCTCGAGCAGGTGGTAGTTCTTGAAACTGTGCTCGAGAACCAGCTTGCCGGTTCCCTTGTAGGTCGGCTTGAACGCCGTTTCCCCGGACATCATCGACTTGAAGAAACCGCCCACGCTCGGGGCCTGGGACTCCATCTCGACCTCGCCCTGCATGTATCGCATCGCCCCGGACTCGGTCCGGACCGACTCGTTCTTCAGGATGATCTCCACGTAATTCACTTCGTCTTTCGAACAGATCTTGAACTCGGCCATCTCATCCATCCTCCCTTGGTCAAATTGGATGTTCCCATGATACCGTACCCGGCCTGAAGAATGAAAATCCGACCGACCGAAGGCATGGCCGGCCCGAAGATGCTATCCTCATGGATGGGATTATCGCACGAAGGAGAGCGGACATGAACGAACATGACGATCATCATCATCACGAATCACATCCGGATGTCGACCGGCGGCTTGCTCGTATAGCAGGCCATATAGAAGGAATCCGCCGGATGATCGGCGAGGAGAAGCCCTGCACGCAGATCCTGCAACAGATGAAAGCCGTGATCTCTGCGCTCGAGAGTGCCCGCCGCATCGTCCTGACCGACCACGTCAGGCACTGTCTGGCCCATGCCATCCAGAAAAAAAGCTCGAAGGCCGCCGTCGACGAGGTGGAGCAGATTCTTTCGCAGATTCTGTAACGGAAGAATCGTTCATGCAGCGCAGAACCTTTTTGCATGCCTGTGCCGGCGCTTGTTTTCTGTCGATCGGTTCTTCGCGGCTGCTGAACATTCGGGCATGCGCCGAAGTGCCGGTACAGGCCCGCGAGGCGGAGTATTACGAGATACTCCCGGATGGCCGGATCCACTGCCGGCTCTGCCCGAATGGGTGTGTTCGAAGCGAGGGCGAGCGCAGCCAGTGCCGCGTCCGGGAACCCCGTGGCGGGAAATATTATTCACTCGTCTATGCCTCCCCCTGCGTCCTGGCCATGGATCCTATAGAAAAGTGCCCGTTATACCATTTTCCGCTTCCGGGAAACGCTTTCTCGATCGCTACCGCCGGATGCAACCTGGGTTGCAGCTACTGCCAGAACTGGCAGTTTTCGCAGAAACCCCCTGAAGAGACGCGCAACTATTCGCTTCAGCCAGACGAGGTGATCGCCAAGGTAAAGGAATACAAGGCCGGCGGCATCGCCTTCTTCTATACCGAGCCAACGATCTACATCGAATACATGAAAGACATCGCCCGCCTGGCAAAAAAGGCGGGTCTGCCGACGGTGATGGTGACGGCCGGATATCTGCAGCAGAAGCCGCTCGAAGACCTCCTGGGGCTGATCGATGCATTCACGGTCGGTCTGAAGGGATTCACCGACGAGTATTACGAAACGGTCATCAAAGGCTCTCTGCCGCCGGTTCTCGAGACCCTGAAGAGGATTGCGGCCGCCAAAAAGCATCTCGAGATCGTCACCCTCCTGGTACCGACGCTGAATGACCGGGAAACGGCGATCAAGGCCGAGACGGACTGGCTGGCCGAACATCTCGGTCCCGACGTCCCCCTCCATTTCACCCGCTTCAACCCGCAGTTCCAGTTGAAAAACCTTCCGCCCACACCGGTCGGCGTGCTCGACCGGGCACGGCGGATCGCGATGACGTCGGGACTGCGGTATGTCTACACCGGAAACATGCCCGGCCATGAGGGAAACCATACGTATTGCCCCTCATGCGGGAAAACGCTCATCGAACGCCTGGGATTCCAGGTGCTGAAGAACACGCTCGTCGGCGGCGCATGTCCTTCCTGCCGGACGGACATTCCCGGACGCTGGAATGGGCCCGCTTCGCCCGGAGGAAAATAAATATGATAGAATATAATATTCGGCTGTCTGCTGCAAGGAACTTGATACTTGCGATTGCCGTTTGCACGGCTTCCGTTGCCGGATTTCCCCGCGCCGCCTGGTCGGCGCCCAGGCCGGTGGCGGAGCTAGAGGAGATCCGCGAGGAGATTTCCCTGCTGAACCTCCTGCGCGGGCTGTATCTTTCGAGAGACCAGGTGCAGAAGATCTCCGACCTGGCCCGTCAGGCCCAGGCGATGCGTGACTCGGCCGCCGGACCGTTCCTGAACGAAAAGGAACGGATCCTGAAAACGTTTTCCGGTCTGCGCGATTCGCTGTATCTGGCGCCGGGCGCGGAAAAAGAGGCTCAGGAGCAAGCGCAAAAGCTGGATCACGAGATGAAAGAGGCGATGGGGGCCGTGCAGGACCGGATATCGCGGATGGAGGAGGAGGTCGACGGGATTCTGACGGACGCCCAGGCCTGCATCGTCGACGACTTCAAGCCATGTCTTGTCCCGCCGAAAGACCTGCGGAATCCCGTCCGCGTCGGCCAAGCCAACGAAACGCCCGGCGCGCTCGGGAAGGCCGCCGATCTCATCTGGGCCGCTCCGGACGGCCTGTGGAAGACGCGTGGAAACAAGATCCTGGAAACCATGGCGCTCAGGCTGGAAGAAGAGTCCGGCGCAATGAGCGGGACGATGAAGGCTGACGTGCGCAGACGCATCGGGGAGATCGCCGCCCGTATCCGGAAAACTTCGGATGTCGATTACGCCGTGAAGCGCGGCGATCTGGCGAAGGAGTTTCTGCTGATCGACCCCGGAAAAGCCCTGAAACAGGGCCATAAAAAGCTCGGAAAGAACGGTCGCTGGCTGCTTTCGGAAACCGCCGCGCGCATCCTGCCACGCTGGCTCGAAACGATGGACGCGCAGGGTGTGCCGGAAATGCAGGAGCCCGCGGATGATGCCGCTCTGCGCCTCGATCGCAAGGATATCGCCGCGAGGACGCTCATGCAGCTTCAGAGACAATACAGAAAACGCCGGGAATCCGGTGCACTGCCCCCGTATGATGCGTTCATCAAACCTGTCATGGATGGGATCAACGGAGACAACCTTCACGATTTCCTGCGGGGAGTTCGGGGCTGTGCCGTGCAACTGTTTGAAGTCCGACCGGATGAGGATCTCGTCCGGCTCCTGGCCCAGCTGGCACGGGGGTATGCGAAGTGGCTCGAGTTGCCCTTGCTCAACCCGAAACAGGACCCTTTCGG